>JBAWHH010000608.1:0-1595 GCA_049593715.1 Rhodocyclaceae bacterium | reverse complement strand
GCGCGGTGTTGCGGCGAATCGTTGGCGACCTTGGGCTCGCTTTCGCCCCGGCCCTCGGCCCGGATGCGGGCCGTTTCAGTCAGGCGCCCGTTGAGCAAGGCGGACACTGCCTCGGCGCGGGCCTGGGAAAGATCCCAGTTGGTCGGAAAACGCACCCGCCGGCTCACCGCCAGGGGCTGGTTGTCGGTGTGGCCGGTGACCAGCACCCGCCCCGGAAACTGGTTGAGCGCATCGCCAATGCGCTGAATCAATGGGGCGTGGCGCGGATCGATCTCGGCGCTGCCGGAAGGGAACAAGCCATCACCGCGAATCTCCACCGTGCTGCCGCGGGCCTGTTCGATCACTTCGAGCAGCCCGGCAGTGATATCGGCCGCCAGGACCTCCCGCAGCGTCAGGGTGCGCGGCAGCGGCGCCATGGCGACCACCATGGCTTGGTCCTGGCCGATGCGGGCGAGGCGCCCATAAACCGGATCAGCAGTGCGAGCCAGATTCCAGGCGAAGCCGACGTAGGCGACGAGCAGGGCGACGGCGGCAAACGACGCCACCGCCCACAGGGGAACGAAGCGGGCGAGGCGATTGCGCACATCCGGCGCGCCGCGCCAGCGCGGCGCCAGCTCGCGCTCGAAATCGCCGCGCACGCCCCGGATGGTGCGATAGAGGTTGTCCTGGATCGCCTTCAGGCGCTCGCGGCCTCCTTCCAGTACCCGCCATTTGCCCTGCAGGCCGAGGGCGATGCAGACATACATGAATTCCAGCAGGGAAAGATGCCGCGCGGGTTCCGTGAGGATGCGCTCCACCATGAGGAAAAACTTCTCACCGCCCCAGGTTTCGCCGTGGAACTGGCTCAGCAGGCTGTGCCGGCTCCACTGGCTCTCGGCGCCCCAGGGGGTCGACAGGGCCATCTCGTCCAGTAGGGTGCACACGGCGTAGCGCGCCGCGACCACCTGTTCGTTGGCCGCACCGGCTACACGGGCGGCGCGGTCGAACGCCGCGACCTTGTCCGCCATGCGCCCCCGCAGGGCATCCGCCCGGGCACAAGCCGGGGTGGTCCTTATACGTCCGACGAGGCAGAACAACTCCGCCGCCGCATCCACCAGCGGATTGAGGCCCGATCCGCGAATCGGCAGGGCTGGCGCATCGAGTTCCACAATTGGCTCCTGCCGCGCTTCTTCGGCCGTCCGCGGGACCGCCCGGCCCCCCGGACGCGGCAGGATGATCGTCGTTCCCGCCTCCACTGCGCCGGGCGCGGCGTGCCGGGCTTCGCCCAGTCCGCCGCCGCTCTTGATCCCGAGCAGGTCCGCACCGGTCTTGTGGACGTTCTTCACCTTCCTCATCGCACCATGGACCTGAATCCGGACCCCCAGGCGCCGCCGTTCCTGGGCGCGCCAGGCATCTATCAGCCGCAACGCCCAACGGCAGCCGGGGAGCTTGCTCAGGGCATGGAGGAAACGAATGAGCTTGTCGATCATGGCCGTCTCCTCAGTCCCGGATTGCCCAGAATTCCATTTCCAGCCCCGGGAACTCGCCGCTCAGGTGAATGGCGAAACCGCCGGAGTTGCGCAGGCCGTCCCAGAACTCGCTCGCCCGGTCCAGCT
>JBAWHH010000607.1:0-11784 GCA_049593715.1 Rhodocyclaceae bacterium | reverse complement strand
AGACGGAAATGAAGAAGATCAGCAGCGACACGCCGAGCAGGATTTCCGGCATCGCCACCGGGGTCAGCACCATGGGCAGCAGCAGGCGGGCGCGGAAGCGGTGGATGGCGATGCCGGCCATGGTGCCCAGCACGGTGGCGACGCTGGAGGCCACGAGGGCGATGAACAGGGAATTGCGCGCCGCCAGGAGCATTTCTTCGTCCTGGAACAGCACTTCGTACCAGCCCAGGGTGAAGCCGACCCACTCGGCGTTGAGGCGGGAATCGTTGAACGAAAAGACGATCACCACCGCCAGCGGGATATAGAGGAAGGCATACACCGCCGCCGCGGCGAGCCACAGCCAGCCGGCCCTACGCATGGGCTGTCCCCCGCCGCGCCAGCCAGGCCGCCAGGCCGGCGATAGCCAGCACGGCCACCGTGAGCATGATGGAAAGCATGGAGCCGAAGGGCCAGTCGCGGGTGCTGAGGAAAGATTCCTTGATCATGTTGCCCACCAGCCAGTCGTCTTTGCCGCCGAGGATTTCGGGGATGGCGAACATGCCGAGGACCGGGATGAACACCAGCGCCGAACCGGAAAAGATGCCCGGCAGGGAGAGCGGAAACGTCACCCGCCAGAAGCGCGACCAGGCATCGGCGCCCAGATCCTGGGCGGCATCCAGCAGCACCGGATCGTGTTTTTCCAGGTTGGTGTAGAGGGGCAGGATCATGAACGGCAGGTGCACATAGACCATGCCGACAATGACGGCGAAGCGGGAGAACAGCAGGTCCAGCGGGCCGAGGATGATCATCCAGGCGTAGACGCGCACGAGGAAGTTGCTTGCGAAAGGCAGGATCACCAGCAGGGTCATCAGGTCGCGGTACTTCTTCGGGCTGCGGGCGATGAGCAGCGCCACGGGGTAGGCCATGACGAGGCAGATGAGCGTCGTCAGCGCGGCCACGCCCAGGGACTTGGCGAAGATGGCGGCGTAGATCCAGTCGCCGAAGAAGAACTGGTAGTTCTCCAGAGTCAGGCCTGCCTCCTCGCCCGGCTTGGCGGAGCAGAGCCAGCCCGGCAGGCCGGAATCGGCGCTGCACAGGGGCGCCAGGCCGGTGAGTTCCCCGGGATAGCGGAACGACGCCAGCACCATGATCAGGCTGGGCAGGAGAAAAAAGAACAGCAAGAACAGGAACGGCGGGGTCTGGACCGTCCAGCGCATCAGCCGCGGCGCCAGGCCGGAACCGGGGGCGTTGGACGGCAGGGGCTTACTCATCGAGGAACAGCCCGGCATCACCGCGCCAGCCCACTTCCACCGCGTCGCCGGGATCGAAGAAGCGGGCGCGGCCCGGGGTCGAGTTGGGCATCAGCGCCTGGATGCGGGCGCCGGCGGCGAGGTCGATGACGTAGCTGGTGACGTCGCCGACGTAGAGCAGGTCGCGCACCGTGCCGGTGAAGCGGTTGGGCAGGGTCGGTTCGCTCTCGACGCCGATGCGGATCTGTTCCGGCCGCAGGGCAAAAACACCTTTGAGGCCGGGGTCGGCGCTGGAAGATGCCGGCGCGGCCACTTCGCCGACCCCTTCCACCCGCAGACGCAGGTGGTCTTCCGCCACGGCGGCGACTTCCGCTTCCAGCAGATTGATCTTGCCGATGAAATGGGCGACGAAGCGGTTACGCGGCGTGCCGTAGATGCGGGAAGGCACGTCGAGCTGCTCGATGCGCCCGTCGTTCATCACGGCGATGCGGGTGCTCAGGGCCAGGGCTTCGTACTGGGCGTGGGTGACGAAAACGAAGGTGATGCCGACGTTGCGCTGCAGGTTGATCAGTTCGAGCTGCATTTCTTCCCGCAACTTGGCGTCCAGCGCGCCCAGGGGTTCGTCCAGCAGCAGCAGGCGCGGCCGGTTGACGATGCCGCGGGCCAGGGCGACGCGCTGCTTCTGGCCGCCGGAGAGTTCGTCGGGATACTGCCCGGCCTTGTCCGACAGATGCACGTCGTACAGCGCTTCCCGCGTCAGGCGTTCCACCTCCTGGGCGGATTTGTCGGCCATGCGCAGGGGAAATGCCACGTTCTGCGCCACGGTCATGTGGGGGAACAGGGCGTAGCTCTGGAACACGGTGTGCACTGGCCGGCGCTCCGGCGGCGTACCCGCCAGGTCATGCCCGTCGAGGAGGATCTGGCCGGCGTCGGGCAGGTCGAAGCCGGCGATCATGCGCAGCAGCGTGGTCTTGCCGCAGCCGCTGGGGCCGAGCAGGGTGAAGAACTCCCCCGCCTGAACGCTGATGCTGACGTCGTCCACCGCCACCAGCGCGCCGAAGCGGCGGGTGACGTGGCGGATCTCCAGCAGCGCCATCGTCTGGCCTCGGGACTAGGAGCGCTTCCCGTCCCGAACCGGCGCTAGACCTCCCGCGGCGGCGCGGAATGGTGATGCGGCGGGTTTGCGGCGTGGTGAGTCTGGGCGGCGGCCTGGTGGTGCAGCGTGGCGTGGGCCGGTTCTTCGGCGACGGGCGGCGCAATGACCTGCGGCAGGAGGGAGCCCGCCACCATGCCGATCGCGCTGGCGATCAGACCCGCCAGTTGCGCCGGCACCAGCGGATCCTCTGGCCCGAAAAGGTGTACCGAAATCCATACCGACACGCCCATGAAGATGGAAACCAGCGCCCCCTGATTGGTGGAGCGGCTCCAGTAAATGCCGCACACCAGGGGGATGAAAGCCGATACCAGGGTGATCTGATAGGCATTCTCCACCATCTGGAAGATGCTGGCATCGGAATGCACGGCATAGAGGGTCACCAGCAGGGTGAATACCAGCGTCACGATGCGCATCGACCGCAGCAGCTTGCGGTCGGTCATGTCCCGCATCAGCGGGCGCAGGATGTTTTCGGTGAAGGTCACGGACGGCGCCAGCAGGGTGGCGGAGGCGCAACTTTTGATGGCGGACAGCAGGGCGCCGAAGAACATCACCTGGGCGAACAGGGGGGCGTTGTCCAGCACCAGCCGCGGCAGGATCAGTTGCGAGTCGGTGTCGATCAGGCCCTTGACCATGACGGGATCGATCAACGTCGCCGAGTAAGCCAGGAACATGGGCACGAAGGCGAACAGAAAATACAGGCTGCCGCCCAGGACCGAGCCCCAGACGGCAATCTTTTCCGACTTGGACGACTGAACGCGCTGGAACACGTCCTGCTGCGGAATCGAGCCGAACATCATGGTCACCCAGGCGGCGATGAAGGCCAGAACGTCTCTCAGTTCCAGCGCCGGGAGAAACTCGAACTTGCCCGCCTGCATCGCGTGGTCCACCACCACGCCGACGCCGCCGACCATGCCGCTCACTTCGCCGCCGATCCACAGCATGCCCAGCACGATGATGATCATCTGCAGGAAATCGGTGATGGCCACGGCCCACATGCCGCCGAAGAAGGTATAGATGAGGATGGTCAGGGAGCCGATCCACATGCCGGCGAGCTTGCTGATGGCGCCGTCGGAGACGACGTTGAACACCAGGCCCAGAGCGGTGATCTGGGCACCGACCCAGCCCAGGTAGGAAATCACGATGGCGATGGTGGTGAGGGTTTCCACACCGCGACCGTAGCGCTGCTTGTAGAAGTCGCCGATGGTAAGCAGGTTCTTGCGGTACAGCGGCGCGGCGAAAAACAGCCCCACCAGGATCAGGCACATGGACGAGCCGAAGGGGTCGGCGATGATGCCCTTGAGCCCATCATTGAGGAAGGTGGCGGGGATGCCGAGCACGGCTTCGGCGCCGAACCAGGTGGCGAAAACCGTGGCCGTCACCATGTAGAACGGCAGGTGGCGCCCGGCGACGGCGAAGTCTTTGGTTTTGTGGACCCGGGTGGCGGCGTAGAGCCCGATGGCGACCGACACGATCCAGTAGATGATCACGAACCAGAGCAGCATGGGGGTCAGGGCGCGGCGAGGGGGAACCGCTACGCGGCGCGCGAGCAGCGGCGCCGGCGCGCTTTGCCGCCGGAACGCGGTGGGCGCCAGATCAAAGGGTTAGGGGAAGAGCCGCCAAAACCGAGATGCGGCCGGCCGAAAAACGGGCGCTATTCTAACAAGAAGAAAATTCTGGGAGACCCCGGATTTTCGGGGCTTCCGGCGGTGCGACCGAACCCGGCCCGCGCAGCGACAGCGCTCAGTAGCCGAGCAGGGTGACGATCTGGGCGGCGGCCATGGTCAGCAGGAGCAGGACGGCCAGCAGGATGGTGCGGTTGGTGCGCTTCTGTTCGGCGGCAAGCAAGGCAAGATCTTCTGCGAGACGGGTCTGGTTATGCTCCGTCAGCGCCTGGTGCACCAGGCGCGGCAGCTCCGGCAGGGAGTAGACCCAGCCCGGCGCCTCAATCATGACGTTGTGGATGAGGCCGCTCAGGCCCACCTGCTCGTCCATCCATTTTTCCAGGAACGGCTTGGCGGTGGTCCACAGATCCAGACTGGGGTCGAGCTGGCGCCCGAGCCCTTCGATGTTGAGCAGCGTCTTCTGCAGCAGCACCAGTTGGGGCTGGACTTCGACGTTGAAGCGGCGCGAGGTCTGGAACAGGCGCAGCAGCACGCGCCCGAAGGAAATGTCCTTGAGCGGGCGGTCGAAAATCGGCTCGCACACGGCGCGGATGGCGGTTTCGAATTCATCCACCCGCGTTTCTTTTGGCGCCCAGCCGGCGTCGATGTGGGCCTGGGCGACGCGCTTGTAGTCGCGCTGGAAAAAGGCAAGGAAGTTCTGCGCCAGGTAACTTTTGTCCACATCGTTCAGCGTGCCCATGATGCCGAAATCGAGCGCGACGTACTGGCCGGTGTTGGTGACGAAGATGTTGCCCGGGTGCATGTCGGCGTGGAAAAAGCCGTCGCGGAACACCTGGGTGAAGAAGATCTGCACCCCGGCCTTGGCCAGCGTGGGGATGTCCACGCCTTGCTCGCGCAGCCGATCCACCTGGCTGATGGGCGTCCCGTGCATGCGCTGCATGGTCATGACGGTTTTGGAGCAGTAGTCCCAGTGGATCTCCGGGACGGCCAGCAGCACGGAATTGTTGAAGTTGCGGCGCAGTTGGGATGCGTTGGACGCTTCCCGCATCAAGTCCAGTTCGTCCCGCAGGTGCTTGGAGAACTCCGCCACCACCTGGCGCGGCTTGAGGCGCTTGCCGTCGGGCCAGACGTCTTCCAGCAGACCGGCGGCGGCATCAAGCAGGGCCACGTCGTTGACGATCACGCTGTGGATGCCCGGCCGAAGGATCTTGACCGCCACCTCGGTATCGTCGTGCAGGGTGGCGAAATGCACTTGCGCCACCGATGCGCTGGCCACCGGCTCAAGACTGAACGTCTTGAACACCTCGCCGAGCGGCTTGCCGAAGCATTTCTCGATTTCTGCTACGGCAAGGTCCGAGGGGAATGGCGGTACCTGATCCTGGAGTTTCGCCAGTTCGTCGGCGAGGTCCGCGGGGAGCAAATCGCGCCGGGTGGACAAGACCTGACCGAACTTGACGAAGATCGGGCCCAAGGCTTCCAGGGCCCGGCGCAGGCGCACCGCGCGGGGAGCACGCAGGCGGCGCCAGAAGAAGAACCCGTTTGCCAGAGGTGCCAACCAGCCGCTCGGGTCGTGCTCCAGAATCATCTGGTCCAGGCCGTAGCGGATGCCGACCGTGGTGATTTTCAGCAGGCGGAGGAGACGCAAAGCAGGGGGCCGGCGAGCAAAAGGCGGCAATGTAACAGATTCGGTCCGGGTAGGCGCTGCGGCGACGGCAGCGCGGCAGGCTGCCTGAGGGGGCTTGACGCCAGGAAAGCCGTTTGAAGTGGCTGCCCTGGAACCACCGCGTTCAGCGGGACTGGGCGTGGGCCGCGCAGCCCCGGGCGACGCGATCCTGGTTCAGGCTGGTGCGCCGTTTTAGAGCATCCTCATTGTCGGCTGACGCTCCGCCGTGCCGCAATTCGGCATCCAGGCCAGCAATTTGGCGATCAATGCGTTCGCATTCAGTCTCCGGACGATCACGCACTGCGCTCCGCTCATCGGAACGTTTCGGCCGGTCGGAACGGTCTCGCCCGAGAACGGGAGTTGGGTTCCCCGCTTCAGCTCCGGGCGTACAGGGCTTGGACGCGAGCACCACCTCGCCGTCTTCAAGGCAGCGGTAGATGTTTTGCTGCTCGCCACCTTTGGCAGAGCCGGATTTGCTTTCTGCAGGCGCGTTTTCCTCGACACTGGGCGAACCGGGGATCGGTTCGTCGCGGACGCGCGGCGGTTCAAGCCCCGAGGACGGATCCAGGGCTGTTGCCGCGAGGTCGGGACGCGTCAAATACTCATAGCCGCGCCAGGCGCCGACCACGACCAGCAAGGCAAAGAAGATGGCAATGAGGCGTTCGTTGTTCACGCCGCCATTCTATCGCTCCGTCTCGGGTTGTGTCCGGACCTCCACCCACCCATACAGAGGCACGAACGGCATCTTGCAAGGCAGGGCCTCTGCCGCGACGAGCAACGCCGCCAGTCGGCGGGCACGTCGTGCATTCGGGCATGCCCCACACGCACCCAGCAGGTCACTGGCATCCGGGCCTACACGTGTCTTACCCATAGCTGGCGACGTCCCATGTTGCTAGGACGAGGGGTCTTGGGTGAAACGTTGGACGCCGATTCCTCACCAGCCGTCATGGGCCTCAAGGCACGCTTTGCATTCCCGATAACCGTTGTTCTTCCCAGAAAGGTTCTTACTCAACGCCGGAGCGATCGGCAGCTTGGCGAAGACAGACTGCTTAGCGGGCCGCGTGAACATGTTCGCACCACTCCGCAATTAGTCGGCTGCCCCGTGACCCACTTCATGTCGTCGTTGCCAGTCTCAAGAATATAAAGCTGCACCGCGCTAGGGGTCATATGGTGCCCCGCTGCAAGACCAATACGAACGGAGCTTGAAGATGCTCAAGAAAGGCACATTTTCCATCGCGCTGCACGGACTGACCGACTCTGAGCGCCGCGTCGTGCGAAGTCTGTGCGTGGTGTCCAGCAGTCGCCCCCGAGCCTACGCAGTTGCTGCTGACGGCGGTGCGGAGCAGGCCGACCTGTGGATCGTCGACGGCGCTGATCAGAAATGCCTAACCTCTCTCGACGCCGCTCGCAAAAGACGGCGCGTGCCTGCGTTGATCGTTGGTTGCGCCGACCCTTCATCGGCGCCGGACGCCTGCATACGGCGCCCGCTGGTTGCGTCTCGATTGCTCAACGCCCTCGACCTGCTGGTCACCAAGGATTTGGCGTACTTGCCGGAGCTCGTCATCGGAGGCGGTACATCCGCGTCAGCGCCGGGCGGAGACCCGCTGGCCAATGCTCTGCAAACGACCGCCCATCCGAAGCGTTTCACGGCACTCGTGGTCGATGACAGCGCCACCATCCGCAAGCAGATTGAGTTGGCACTGAAGCTCCATGACATTGAGCCTACCTGCGCCGAAACCGGAGAAGCCGCGATGGCGTTCCTGGACAGAAATCAGTACGACCTGATCTTTCTCGACGTGGTCCTTCCCGGTGACGCGGACGGATACCAGATTTGCCGTTCGATCAAGAAGAACAAGGCCCACCGCTCCACACCCGTGATCATGCTGACGGGCCGGTCTTCGACCTTTGACCGCGTTCGCGGCTCCCTGGCGGGATGCGACACCTATCTAACCAAGCCGGTTGAGAACCACACGTTCAATTCGGTCCTAAAGAAATATTTGAAGGATGCCGATGCCGGTACCGCCCCTGCAGCCTGAGCACAGGCGTTGGCTGCAAGGTTTTTCCCTACGAACGCCTGTCGAGCAATTGCTGAACCGAGCGTTCAATCATCTCTGAGGAACAATGACATGGTAACGAAAGCACTGGTTGTCGATGACTCCGCCACGGACCTTCTCAACATCAAAAACATCCTTGGCGATGCCGGGTGCATTGTTGCCACCGCATCCAACGGCGAAGAAGCGATTGCCAAAGCCAAGGCCGAAAAGCCGAACATCATTTTTCTTGACGTCATCATGCCCGGCATGGACGGCTACGAAGCCTGCCGCATGCTGTCCGAAGATCCGGCAACGAAGGGTATTCCCATCGTATTCGTGACCAGCAAAGGCCAGAAGGCAGACAAGGTCTGGGGGCAAATGCAGGGCGCCAAAGGCCATCTCGTCAAACCCGCCAGCCCCGACCAAGTGATCGACCAACTCAAGGCGCATACCTGAGACCGACATGGGCGCCATAGATGCCCCCGGAGCCGCTGGTGAGGTGCGGCCGTTGCTGACTGGCGGCCAGGATGGTGGGGACTGGGTGCTTCCCACCGAAGCACTCACCCGCTTCCGCCTGCCGGACGCCAGAGTTTTCGAACAAGCCCGGCCGGTGCGCGCAGAAGTCCGTTACGGGTTTCGCGTCGGCTCGTTGAACTTCCTGATCTGGCCGCATACCGGCAGCGAAGTGATCGCAATGGCTCCCATCGCGACCATCCCCAACAGCAGCCCTTGGTTGTTGGGGATGATCAACCTTCGCAGCAATCTTGTACCTGTCTTCGACCTGGCGATGCTTTGCGCGTTGAACGGTACGGGGGATCCGGCATCTCGCTGGATTCTTGTCCTCGAAAAAGGGGACAAAGCGGTGGGCTTGATCATCAATGGCGTGCCGAAGCAGCTCTCCCAGTTGAGCCCCGTCCATCACCTTCCGAGCATCCCCACGATCCTTCGGGGCGCGGTGTCAGCCGGCTACATGGGCGACGATGTGCTTTGGCTGGAGTTCGACCACCGCACGTTTTTCTCCGCACTCAACGACTCGGCGACGAGCGCGACCGCCTGAACTCTCATCGGCAGTGACCTGCATCAGTTGGACAGGCTTGGCTTGCGCCAGGGCTTGCCGCGGAATGGATCCGCGCGAAATTGAATCGAATAAGGAGTGAAAATGAAGTTTCCAAGCCTGAACTTGCGTGGCTTCCGGTTTTCGGACCTGAAACTCGCTAACCAGATCACGCTGATTGCCGGGGTGCTGGCCGTGGCCATCCTCGCGGGCCTCACGATATTCGCGGGCCGCTACAGTAACCAATCGATGACCGCCGCGGCAGAGCGCGACTTCAAGGCCCAGGTGGAAAACGTGCGCCGCACTGCCGACCTCGCGTACAAGCTCACGGAGGGGCGGACAAATATCATCGCGACCGAGTTCGAACGCGAATTCAAGCCGGGTCTAACCGTCGACTACTCCCAGACGATGCGAGTGGGCGAAGCGGAAGCACCGGTGGTCAAACTGAGCGATGCCCCGCTGAGTGAACACCTCAACCAGCTCGATCGCTTTGCCTCGAGCACTGGCTCGGTGGTGACGATCTTCGCGCGGCGCGGCGACGACTTCGTTCGTGTTGCGACCTCCCTGAAAAACGAAAAAGGGGAACGCGCTTTAGGTACGTCTTTGGGCAAGGACCATCCCGCGTACCGCAAGCTGCTAAACAGCGAACCCTACATTGGCCATGCCAAGCTCTTTGGCAAGAACTACATGACAAAGTATGCCCCCGTCCGTAGCAAAGATGGGAGCGTGGTCGCCGTGCTGTTCGTCGGATTGGACCAGAGCAGCGCGCTGAACAGTCTCTTCGAAGTAATCAAGACCACGAAGTTCGGCGAGTCCGGCTATGCATACGTGGCGGACCTTACCGAAGGGCCACAATATGGGACATTGATCGCCCACCCTTCTCTCGAAGGGAAGAAGTTGCATGAACTGGTGGACGGCGAAGGGAAGACGGGCACCTTGAAGCCTATTCTGGAACAGAAGTCCGGATTGTTCAGCTACACCTGGTTCAACAGCGAGAAACAGCCGGAAGCGAAGTTCGTCGCTTTCGACCGCTCGGAATTCTGGAACTGGGTCATCGCCGGCGGAACGGAACGTGCGGAGATCACCGCTAGCGGTACGAAAATGGAACGAATGCTATCGGTATTCGGACTGGCCGGCGCTATCATCCTGGCGGTTCTGTTGTGGCTCGCCATCTCACGACGCATGAAACCGCTTGCCCATCTGCGCGCAGTTGTCCACAAGCTCGCGGAAGGCGATGACGAAGCCCGCGCCAGGCTGGACACGAAAGACGAGGTGGGCGAACTCGGTACCGCTTTCGACCGGATGATGGATGAGCGCGTGGCGACCCAGAACGCCATCAAGAACGAGAACGAGCAGTTGAATGCGTCGGTGCTTGGCCTGCTGCAAGCCGTGGCGCAGTTGTCCCGCAAAGACTTGACTGTGAAAGTGCCGGTGACCGAGGACGTTACCGGCGCCGTAGCGGACGCCCTGAACCTGCTCACCAACGAAACCGGCAAAGTGCTGCTCGAAGTATCGAACATCTCTGCGGATGTGACGGCAGCGTCGCTAAAGGTGAAAGAGCAGGCCGACAGCGTCATGGCGGTGGCCCAGGTGGAACGGGAAGAAGTTGCCCAGACCGCCGACTCCCTGGCGGCAGCTTCGGCCTCCATGAACCAGATTGCGGAACTGGCGCGCGTCTGCAACGACGCAGCCGACAACGCGATCAAGACCACGCAGCGGGCTCTCCAGACGGTGACGAGCACCGTGGGTGGCATTAACAGCACCCGCGACATCATCCGCGAGACGGAAAAGCGGATCAAACGGCTGGGTGAGCGTTCCCAGGAAATTAGCGGCGTCGTCAACCTGATCAACACGATTGCGGAACGGACGCACATCCTCGCTCTGAACGCCTCCATGCACGCGGCTTCGGCGGGTGAAGCAGGCCGCGGTTTTGCGGTGGTGGCGGACGAAGTGCAAAGACTGGCGGAAAGCGCCCGGCAGGCCACGGCGCAGATCGCCACCCTGGTGAACAACATTCAGGTGGAAACCGCCGATACGGTCAACACCATGAACGCAGCCATCACCCAGGTCGTCGAAGGCAGCAAACTGGCGGAACAGGCCGGGGAACAGATGCAGAACACTCAGGCGAGCACCGCCGAGCTGGTCAGTCTGGTGCAGAAAATTGCCGCCTCGTCCGAAGAGCAGGCCCGGGTCAGCAGCGGCTTGCTCGACCGTGCTTCCGAGATCCGGAAGAGTTCCGAGCAGACCAGCCAGCGGCTGGAAGAGCAGGGGCAATACACCAACAACCTGGTGGAGTACGCCAGAAGCCTGCTCTCCACAGTTCGCGTGTTCAAGCTGCCCGCGTGAGTTCTTGATGGCAACCGTGGCCCGCTGGGCCACGGTTTGCGCGCCTCAACGAATCTCACCTCTCAAACGTGGCGGGGTCTTAAATGGGAATTCCGCAAGAAATCTATAACGAAGTCAACAAGCACACGGCGTTCGCAATCGACACCATTGCCAAGACGCTCGCCGTGGCTTCCCAATCCGACGCCGACGCTGCGGGCATCCAACGGACCGTGGCGCGCTATCGGCGCGTATTGGCCTGGTTTGGCTCCGCCGCCAACGAAGCAGGCGCAGCGCGGGTCGCCGAGCTGTGCGACCTTCTGGACCCTCATCTCGCCGGCCTGGAGTTGCGCGACCGCCCACTGAGCAAGGACGAGTGCAGGCTGTTGACGGCCTGGCCCTCCCTGGTTTCCCGCTACGCGCAGGCCCCCTATGACGAAGGGGCAAGGCGAGAACTGATCGCCTTTTTGTGCGACCCCTCATGGGAGACACCATTCACCGAAAGCGAAGCCCAGAGCATTCTGAGTGCTGTCGAAGAAACGGTGCTCACCGATAGCGACTTGGCCTTTGAAGGGACCGGGATGGCACACGATTCCCGCGGCGTGTTGGACATCGCCCCCTCGCCCGATCCGATTGCCCAGACCCCGAGGCCGGCTGGCGCGGAAGACGCTTCCGCTACGGCTGCAGCCGACGGCCCCTTTGAAG
>JBAWHH010000606.1:0-1695 GCA_049593715.1 Rhodocyclaceae bacterium | reverse complement strand
AATGTTCGGGTGCGGTCGCCGCTGATGAGTTGCCTGGCTCCGGACTGCATGACATCCACGCCATGCGCAAGCAGCAGTACGCCGACGGCGCATCCGATGCCCGTGGTGCATAACGCGGCGCCGAATTTCGCTTCGAAAATGCCACCAACCATCTGCAAGGCTCCGAACACCCGGCTGAGTGCCTTGCCGCCGGAACCTTCCTGGGCTTTTTTCGCCGGACGAACACTGACCACCGTTTGTGTTCGCTTCACTTTGAAGACTTCGAACTTTCCGCGCGACCTCCCCCTGAATTCCGGCTCGATCGGTAGCTGTGTCGTCCTGCTGGAACTCCAGGAGGCGCCCGGATCGTCAAAGGACTCATGGGTGACGGTTTCCTTGATGAACGCGACCTTCTGCTCCTTGTGTTCGTCCACGGCTACCCAGCCCTCGCCGTACGTGGTCACCCTGTGCTCGCTGTATCGCTCGTCCTGATTCAGGATGTGGACTTCGTCGGTCCGTGTGACTTGCGCGTCCTTGATGGCCGGCGAGGAGTCCGTCCCGGCCAAGTCAACCAGCATCACTGGATTGGCCTGGCAGTAACCGTATAGATTTGGCCCATCCCCGATCCCGATAGGATCCGCGCTGATCCATCGACCGAGCCAACTGGCGTAGTACCGGGCGCCGTGGTCCGCAAAGCCTGTCTCCTCGTCACGCTCCTTGCCGCTGTACCGGTACCGTTTCAGGCTCACCTCCGCCGCGCTCCGCCCGGCCTGATAAGACGTGCTGCCGTAGGGGTAATACTCTTCGTAGGAGACGATGCGGCCGGCCTCGTCCAGCTCCAGTGAGGCGGAACCGAGGTGATTGCCGAACTGGTAACGCACCGACTGGGCCGGGACGTCCGCTTCATCCCCCAGGGTGCGGGTGTCGACCAGGGCGATGCGCTGTTTGTCGTCCATGACGTGGAGCGTCTCGCGCTCCAGCGTGATGGCGCCCGCGGCGTTGCGGCGGCGGAAGATCTCGAAGCCGCCGAGATAGAGGCGCTCTTCGATCAGGGTGCCGCCGTTGCGCTCGACCACTTTGCGTGCCCGCTGGCCGCTGGCGTCGTAGACGTAATAGGCGTCTCCCCCGCCGCCCAGATCGACATGCTGCAGTTGGTCGCGGTAGTTCCACGCCATGGCCGCAAGGTGCGGCATGTTGGTCATGTTGCCGTGGGCATCGTATTGATAGGTCTCGGCGCTGCCATTGCCCACCCTCGTACTGCTGAGCCGATTGCTCATTCCTTCCGGCTCGATCTGGCTGGTTTCTCCATAGGTGTAGCTGCGGACCCAGTTGCCGTTGGCCGCCTGGTGGCTCAATTGCAGGAAATTGCCGACGGGGTCGTATTGGTAGCGCTCGGTGTAACGGCGCATCGCCCGCCCGTCGTGGGGATGGGGCAGCCTGGCGCGGAATGCGTCGTCCCAACTCGTGGCCGGCTGGGTCGCCTGGCCAACGTGCTCGCGCCCCTCGGCGCTGAGCAGCCGGTAGAGAGCGTCGTAGGCGTAGTCGGCGTGGGGCGCCACCACCTGATTGTCGAAATAGACGGTCTGCTGGGCGTCGTCGTGGATGTGGGTGATGTTGCCCACCGGGTCATAGACGTACGCCAGGTCCTGCAGGTTTTCCCCTCCCCGCAGCGTCTGCAGGCGGGTGAGGCGGAAAGTCACCGGATCGTAGGTGTAG
>JBAWHH010000605.1:0-9052 GCA_049593715.1 Rhodocyclaceae bacterium | reverse complement strand
CGCCAAGCGGGTGCCGGTGGTACCCCGCGCCATCATGCTGGCGGAACTGATGCGCCTGAAACAGGGCCTGGCGATTGCGGGAACCCACGGCAAGACGACGACCACCAGCCTGGTGGCCAGCATCCTGGCGGAGGGTGGGCTGGATCCGACCTTCGTCATCGGTGGACGGCTCAACTCGGCGGGGGCCAATGCGCGGCTTGGCGCGGGGGAATTCATCGTCGTCGAGGCGGACGAGTCCGATGCGTCGTTCCTCTACCTGCAGCCAGTGGTGGCGGTGGTGACCAATATCGACGCCGACCACATGGAAACCTATGGTCACGATTTCGCCCGGCTGAAACAGGCTTTCGTCGATTTCGTGCAGCACCTGCCGTTTTACGGCGCCGCCATCCTGTGCGAAGACGACCCCAACGTGCGCGAGATCATGCCCTTCGTCTCCAAGCCGGTGGTGCGTTATGGCCTGTCGCCCAATGCCCAGGTGCGGGCCGAGGGTGTGGAGGCGGTGGACGGGCAGATGAGGTTCGACGCGGTGCGGGTCAACGGCCATGTTTCCCATCTGCCGATCACCCTCAATTTGCCGGGTATCCACAACGTCCGCAATGCCTTGGCGGCGATCGCCGTGGCCACGGAAGTTGGCGTGCCCGACGACGCTATCGTGCGCGCCCTGGCGGAATTCAAAGGCGTGGGGCGGCGCTTCCAGCGTTACGGCGAATTGCCCTGCAGCGGCGGCAGCTTCACCCTGATCGACGACTACGGCCACCACCCGGCGGAAATGGCCGCCACGCTGGCAGCAGCGCGGGGCGCGTTCCCCGGCCGCCGTGTCGTCCTGGCGTTCCAGCCCCATCGCTACACCCGCACCCGTGACTGCTTCGAGGATTTCGTCAAAGTTCTGTCCGGCGCGGACCTGGTGCTGCTGGCCGACGTGTATGCCGCAGGCGAGGCGCCCATCGTGGCGGCGGACGGGCGCACGCTGGCGCGGGCGATCCGGGTGGCGGGCAAGACCGAACCGGTGTTCGTCGAGAGCATCGACGACATGCCGCAGCAGATCCGCGATCTGGCGCGGGACGGCGACGTGGTGATCACCATGGGCGCCGGTTCCATCGGCGGCGTGCCGGCCAAGCTCACGAGCGCCGAAGGATGAGCGGCGGACGCCATGGATCCCACACGGAGCGCCGTAACCCATGACCGCATTGCGCGGCGAACTGCGGGAAAACGAGCCGATGGCCCGGCACGTCACGTGGCGCGCCGGCGGCCCGGTGCGCGTGGCCTATTTTCCGGCGGATCTGGCGGATCTGGCGGTTTTCCTGCGCCTGTTGCGCCGCGACGAGCCGCTGATGTTCGTCGGGCTGGGGAGCAACCTGCTGGTGCGCGATCGGGGTTTCGACGGCACGGTGGTGTTCACCCACGGCGCCCTCAAGGCGATGCATCTGGAAGCGGACGGCCTGATCTACGCCGAAGCCGGTGTGGCGTCGCCGAAAGTGGCCCGTTTTGCGGCCAACAACAATCGTGCCGGAGCGGAGTTCCTGGCCGGTGTGCCGGGCACCCTCGGCGGGGCGCTGGCCATGAATGCCGGCTGTTACGGCGGCGAAACCTGGAATCTGGTGGCGCGGGTGCTGACGCTCGACCGGTCCGGGGAGATCCGCACGCGTCTGCCTGCCGATTTCGTGATCGGCTATCGCCATGTCGGCCTGCGCACG
The DNA here is from genome assembly GCA_049593715.1 of Rhodocyclaceae bacterium. Lineage (GTDB taxonomy): Bacteria > Pseudomonadota > Gammaproteobacteria > Burkholderiales > Rhodocyclaceae > JBAWHH01. Next base: position 7,358 of record JBAWHH010000605.1, on the reverse strand, counting down.
GCCACCGACGAGTGGTTCGTGGCCGCCTGCCTGGATCTGCCATCGGGGGAAGCGAACGCCGCGCGCCAACGCATCATGGAGTTGCTGCAAAAACGCATCGCCAGCCAGCCGCTGCAACTGCCGAACAGCGGCTCCGTGTTCCGTAACCCGCCTGGCGATTTTGCCGCGCGGCTGATCGAAGCGGCCGGGTTGAAGGGGTTACGCATCGGCGGCGCCCAAGTGTCGGAGAAGCACGCCAATTTCATCGTCAATGTCGGCACGCCTTGCACTGCGGCGGACATCGAAAACCTGATAGACGAGGTGCAGGCGCGGGTGAAGGCCCACGCTGGGGTGGATCTGACGCGCGAAGTGCGCATCGTGGGCACGCGGGGCGGGGACGGGACGTGAAACGAGCATGGGGCCGGCCGGCGGGCCGAGGCATACCGATTTGACGAATGAAGAAACGATGACGAACTTCGATTTTGGCAAGGTGGCGGTACTCATGGGCGGCAGTTCGGCCGAGCGCGAGATTTCTCTGTTGTCCGGCAATGCCGTCCTCGCGTCGCTGCGGGGCAGCGGCGTGGATGCCCACGCCTTCGACCCGGCGGAGCGCGGCCTCTGCTCCCTGGGTGAGCAAGGCTTCCAGCGGGTTTTCATCGCGCTGCATGGCCGCGGCGGGGAGGACGGCACGGTGCAGGGCCTGCTGGAGATCCTGAAGATTCCCTATACCGGCAGTGGTGTTATGGCCTCTGCGCTGGGGATGGACAAGTGGCGTACCAAGATGATGTGGATCGCCAACGGCTTGCCGACGCCGCGCTACCGGCTGCTCGAACACGATACGGACTGGGCCGGCGTCGTGGAGGAACTGGGCCCGACGATCTTCGTCAAGCCGGTGCGGGAGGGCTCCAGCGTCGGGGCGACCAAGGTTTCCGGCGGCGACTGCGAAGCCCTGCGCAATGCCTACACCGCCGCCGTCGCCCATGACCCCATGGTGTTGGCGGAGGAATTCGTCGCCGGTCAGGAACTGACCTGCGGTTTCGTCGGCGATCAGGCTTTGCCGCTGGTGCGCATCGTCGCGCCGGACGGCAACTACGACTACCAGAACAAATATTTCACCGACGCCACCCAGTACTTCTGCCCGAGCGGCCTGCCGGCGGAACAGGAGCGGGATCTGCAGACGCTGGTGATGCGGGCCGGGCGGGTGCTGGACTGCCGCGGCTGGGGCAGGACGGACCTGATCCTGCGCGACGACGGGCGGCCCTATTTGCTGGAGGTGAATACCGCGCCGGGGATGACCGGCCACTCGCTGGTGCCCATGGCGGCGCGTGCTGCCGGTATGAGCTTCGATCAACTAGTGCTGCGCATCCTCGCCGATGCGCGCCTGGATGCGTGACCGGCCAGTTTTGGCGGGGTTGATGGGGCGCGATGAAAAGCACCGCTGGGCGAACGGAGTACGGGGGCTTCTGGGACCGGCCAAAAATGATGAACATGGTTTCTGAATGGCTGATGTTGGCCGCAACGGCGGCCCTGCTGTACGCGGCGGTGCTTGCGCTGGTGCGCCTGCCGATGTTCGCCTTGCGGGAAGTGGTGCTGACCACGCCGGCGGGCCAAGTGTCGGCCTCCCAGTTGGAGGATGTGGCCCGCAGCGCAGTCGGCGGAACCTTCTTCACCGTGGACCTGGAGCAGGTGCGGCAGCGGTTCCAGGCACTGCCCTGGGTTCGCCAGGTACAGGTACGGCGCCAGTGGCCCGACCGCATTGAACTGGAGATCGAAGAACAGCAGGCGGCGGCGGTGTGGAAACAGGGTGATGGCGAGGGGCGCCTGGTGAGCACCCACGGCGACGTTTTCGCCGCGACCAGCGAGACGCCGCTGCCGGTATTGGCGGGCCCGCCCAACAGCGCGCCGGAAGTCCTGCAGCGCTACCGCGACTTTACCGAGGCGCTGGCAGCCATTGGGCGCAAGCCGGAAGAAGTCCTGCTGTCACCGCGCCTGGCCTGGCGGGTGAAGCTGGACGACGGACTGGTGCTGGAACTCGGGCGGGACCAGGAGCATTCACCGGTGGATGAGCGCCTCAAGCGCTTCGTGGCGGTTTACCGCGAGGCGATGGGGCAGCTCCCCGTTCCGGCGGCGATCCTCGATCTGCGTTACCCCAACGGCTTTACGGTGCGCCCGACGGCGGGGCGCGCCCCAACCAAGAGCAAGTCATGAGCAAAGACTATAAGAATCTGATCGTCGGTCTGGACATCGGCACGTCCAAGATCGTGGCCTTGGTCGCGGAGCTGACGCCGGAGGGCCGGCTGGAGATCCTCGGCTTGGGTTCCCAGGAATCCCGTGGCCTGAAGAAAGGCGTCGTTGTCAATATCGATGCCACCGTCGATTCCGTCTCCCGCGTGATCCAGGAAGTCGAACTGATGGCCGACTGCAAGGTGCGCGAGGTTTTCGCTGGAATCGCCGGGTCGCACATCCGCAGTTTCAACTCCAACGGGATGGTGGCGATCAAGGACAAGGAAGTCTCCGCCATGGATGTGGAACGGGTGATCGAGACCGCCAAGGCGATGCCGATCCCGGCCGACCAGCAGATCCTCCACATCCTCACCCAGGAATTCATCATCGACGGCCAGGACGGTGTGCGCGAGCCCATCGCCATGAGCGGGGTGCGGCTGGAGGTGCGGGTGCACATCGTCACCGGCGCCGTCTCGGCGGCGCAGAACATCGTGAAGTGCGTGAGGCGCTGCGGGCTGGAAGTGCTGGACCTGGTGCTGCAGCCCCTGGCTTCGAGCGTCGCGGTGCTGTCGGAAGACGAGCGCGACCTGGGCGTTTGCCTGGTGGACATCGGTGGAGGTACGACCGACATCGCCGTGTTCACCCAGGGCGCGATCCGCCACACCGCGGTCATCCCCATCGCCGGCGACCAGATCACCAACGATATCGCCATGGCGTTGCGTACGCCGACCCAGGAGGCGGAGGAAATCAAGATCCGCTATGGCGTGGCGCTGGCCCAGTTGGCCGATTCCGAGCAACGCATCGAGGTTCCCGGCATCGGCGACCGGCCGCCGCGCAAGCTCTCACGCAAGGCGCTGGCGGACGTCATCGAGCCGCGGGTTTCGGAGTTGTTCGAACTGGTGCAGGCCGAACTGCGCCGCAGCGGCTATGAAGACCTGCTGTCCTCCGGCGTCGTCCTGACGGGCGGCTCGGCGGTTATGCAGGGCATGGCCGAGCTGGGAGAAGAGGTGTTCCACATGCCGGTCCGCATCGGCGTGCCCAAGTACGACGGCGGACTGGCGGACGTGGTGCAGCACCCGCGTTATTCGACGGCAATGGGGCTGCTGCTGGAAGGGGCCACCCAGAAGAAGCGGGGCATCGTGGCCCGGGAGACGCGCACCTTCCGCCAGATCCTGGCGCGGATGCGGGCCTGGTTCAGCAGGAATTTTTGAAGTGGCAGTAAGGCTTCCCTCCAATACGGAGGCGTGCCGGATGGGCGCTGGCGGGATGGGTGAGGCGAGGGCTGGATTTTCTCTGGATTGATTGACGGCAAGGAGACCAAGAATGTTTGAAATAGTGGATCAGGAACCCAACGGGACGGTAATCAAGGTGATCGGCGTCGGGGGCGCCGGTGGCAATGCGGTTGAGCACATGATGCGCGAAGGGGTACAGGGCGTGGAGTTCATCTGCGCCAATACGGATGCCCAGGCATTGCTGCGCAGCCAGGCGCAGACCAAGCTTCAGTTGGGCAGTACCGGCCTGGGCGCCGGCGCGAAACCTGATGCCGGGCGGGCCGCGGCGGAGAGCGCCCGCGAGCAGATCGCCGAGTCCCTGCGTGGGGCGCACATGGTCTTCATCACGGCCGGGATGGGCGGTGGAACGGGCACTGGCGCGGCGCCGGTGGTGGCCGAAGTAGCGCGGGAACTGGGCGCGCTGACGGTCGCCGTGGTGACCAAGCCGTTCCAGTTCGAAGGCCGGCGCATGCGCATTGCCGAGGAAGGGCTGGACGAACTGGCGAAGAACGTGGATTCGCTCATCGTCATCCTCAACGAGCGCCTGATGGAAGTGATGGGCGACGATGTTTCGGTGCAGGAAGCGTTCAGGACGGCGGACAACGTGTTACGCAACGCCGTGGGCGGTATCGCCGAGATCATCAATTTCCCCGGTCTGGTCAACGTCGACTTCGAGGACGTGCGCACCGTGATGGGCGAAATGGGCATGGCCATGATGGGGTCGGCCTTCGCTTCCGGCGTGGACCGGGCGCGTCTGGCGGCCGAGCAGGCGGTGGCCAGCCCGCTGCTGGAAGGGATCCACCTTTCCGGTGCCCGGGGCGTGCTGGTCAATATCACCGCATCCAGCTCGCTGCGCATGAAGGAAGTGAACGAAGTGATGAACACCATCCGCGCTTTTGCCGCGGAAGACGCCCACATCATCTTCGGCGCAGTCTTCGACGAGTCGATCGACGATCAACTGCGGGTCACCGTAGTCGCTACCGGCCTGGGCAACACCCGCGCCCAAAACAAACAACCGACGGTGCAACTGGTGCAAAGGACCGGCACGGACAACCTCGCCATCGACCCGGGCCTGAACTTCGTTGAACTGGACAAGCCCGCCGTGTTCCGCACCCGCGCCCATGCCACCATCGACGCGCTGCAGCAGAGTGGCGTGGATAAGTACGACATTCCGGCGTTTCTGCGCAAGCAGGCGGATTGAGCTTCGGTGTCACGGCGTTTGGGCTTCGATTCTTTGGCACGGATTGTGCATCCTGTCAGGATGCCGCCGTACCCTCCATGCTAGGATTCGCCTTGTTTAAGGATGGGTGACCATCATGCTCAAGCAACGCACGCTTAAATCGCTGATCCGCGCCACCGGTGTCGGGCTCCATTCTGGTGCAAAGGTCACCTTGACTTTGCGCCCGGCGGCGCCTGACACCGGCATCGTCTTTCGCCGCGTGGATCTGCCTTCGCCGGTGGATCTGCGCGCCGATCCGTTCCTTGTGGGAGACACCCGTCTGGCCTCCTGCCTGGAACGGGACGGGGCGAAGATCGGCACGGTGGAACACCTAATGTCTGCGCTGGCCGGTCTGGGCATCGACAATGCCTATGTGGATGTCGATGCCCCCGAATTGCCGATCATGGATGGTAGCGCCGGGCCTTTCGTCTATCTGCTGCAGACTGCTGGCATCGAAGAGCAGCCTGCCGCGAAGAAGTTCGTTCGCGTGAGGAAATCCATTCTCGTCGAGGACGGCGACAAGTGGGCCCGCCTGGATCCCTACGACGGGTTCAAGCTGACGTTTTCCATCGTATTCCAGCATCCGGTGCTGCGTTCCGGTACCACGGTGGAGGTGGACTTCGCCGACGATTCCTACGTCAAGGATATAGCCCGCGCCCGTACTTTCGGTTTCATGCAGGACGTCGAAACCATGCAGTCGATGGGGCTGGCCCTCGGCGGGAGCCTCGACAACGCTATCGTGATGGACGAGTACCGGGTCCTGAACCAGGATGGGCTGCGCATACCCGACGAATTCGTGCGTCACAAGGTTCTGGATGCGGTCGGTGATCTCTATTTGCTGGGACGGCCGCTGCTGGCGGCGTTTTCCGCCCACAAATCTGGCCACGCCCTGAACAACCAACTGCTCCGGGCCCTGCTGGCAGACCAGACGGCTTGGGAGACGGTGACCTTCCCACAAAATTCCGACGTGCCGCCGCGGGTGGCGCAACTCTACGCACCCCAAGCAGCCTGACGGCGGGGCCGGTGTTCCTTCTGCGCGTTGTTTTAGTATTACTGGCGGTCGTGGTGGGCGCCAGCATGCTCGCCTATTTGTTGTCGGGCGATCGGCGCTACCTTGCCATGGCCTGGAAGCTGGGGCGGTGGACGCTTGTCTTCGTGTTTTGCGTACTGGCGTTGCTGTTCCTGGAGCGTGTCCTAGCACCCGTGGCGGGCGTGCTCTAGGAACCGGCCCAATGCCGCCCGCAGCGGGGAGTCCGTGGGCAGCGTGTCGGCGAGGGCGGCGATGTCTGATGCACTGCAGCGGGAAATGACGCGTTCGGGCACCGGGTGTCGGGGGGCGACGACAGGGTCTCGGCCTTGCACTTTCACCTGTATGCCGGTAACCTCCGCCCCGCTTGAACAAAAAACTTCCCGCAGAGAGGGCAGCAACTGCCTCAGCTTTGCGGCCACCGCGCCGTTTGTGGCGTGGATAACGACACTCCCCATCTTGTAGTTCGCCACTTGGCTGGCTTCGGCCAAGTGATGGGGGGCGGCTCTCGCGTAAATTTGCTGCAGCGCCACAAGGTGCTCGGCGTGCGTTGCGAGTCGTTCTAGATCCTGTGCTGACTTGAGGTAAGTGCTGAGGCTGCGGCCGAATGTGCGCACGTGCTTCGAGGATCGACTAGGAGGAAGTATGCATATTATTCTCGTCTCCGATCGAACTGCAACCGCCAAGGCGGTCAAACTTTCGGTGTTCCATGTGGTGGGCGCAGTGACCAGTGTTGTGGCCGTGCTCCTGCTTTTCGCGTTCGTGTTTTCCTTCTTCACCCTGCGCCACATCGAACAGATTCCACTACCCTTCGTGCAGAAAACCCTCGCCGCGCTACGCCAGCAGGAAGCGCAAAAGACCCAGGAGGTGGTGCGCGACGACCTGAGCGCCATGGCCGCCAAGGTCGGCGAAATGCAGGGGCGCGTGATGCGCCTCGATCTGCTGAGCGAGCGCCTGTCCAAGCTTGCCGGAATCAAACTCCAGGACGTTCAGGAGAACGCCGGACGGCCGGCGACGGCGGGCCGGGGCGGCCCACTGGTTCCTCCGGTTGAAGGCATTACCGAAAGCGATCTGCGCCGGCAGATTGATGCGCTGTCGCAGCAAGTGGAGTCCCGCGGTGACTATTTTGGCGTCGTGGAAGACCGCCTGGTGGAACAGAAAGCGCGTTTGAGCTTGCTGCCCACCACCGTTCCGGTTGTCGGTTCGTGGAACACGTCAAGTTTCGGGTTGCGCCGGGATCCCTTTACTGGCCAGGGTGCGATGCACGAGGGTATCGACTTCGCGGCCGGTGTCGGTGTGCCGATCGTCGCTGCCGCAGCGGGGATGGTGGTGACTGCCGAGTACAGCCCTTCCTACGGCAACATGGTGGAAATCGACCATGGCGAAGGCCTGACCACCCGTTATGGCCATGCGTCCAGGCTTCTAGTTGGTGCCGGCGCCCTGGTGAAACGCGGCCAGAAGATCGCCGAAGTGGGTTCCACGGGCCGTTCCACCGGCCCCCATCTGCATTTCGAAGTGCGTATGAATGGGGTCGCAGAGGATCCCAGCCGATTCCTTCGGGCTGCCGGGGACGGCACCGCGCTCGCGGCCCTCACCAAGTAACCCGCGCCGCAACGCCCCGGCCGGCGCCTGTCGGGCC
>JBAWHH010000604.1:0-4515 GCA_049593715.1 Rhodocyclaceae bacterium | reverse complement strand
TATCAGGGCGCGCCGGCCGCCGCCGCGGACCCGATGCTGTCCTCCGGGCGCCAGGCTTCCGGTGGGCAGCGATTTCAGGAGGCGCTGAGCAGCTACCGCACCTTGATCGCCAAAGGCGACGACAGCCCGACGGTGTACGGCGAGATGGGCAACGTGCTGCTGGCCGCCGGCCGGCAGCAGGAGGCGGCCCAGGCGTACTACGAAGCGTCTACCCGGCTTATCGAAATGGGCCAGCCGGGCTCGGTTTATCTGATGCTTTCCTACATCGAGACCTACGATCCGCTGCTAGGCGCGATTCTCAACCGGCGCCTCGCTTCCCTGCCGCGTTCACTCAACTGAAGCTCCACCAGCCGCCATGGCCGACAGCAAGGATCGCAGCGCCACCCGGATCGAGGACGACTACCCGGCCGGGCTGTATCCGCGCCGGGATGAATACCGCCCGCCGGAATACATCGTCTATATGGAGCGGGCCGCGGCCGGGCTCAAGACGGTGCGCATCGTCGCCTACAGCGGCATGGTGGCTTTCATCATTCTGGCCGCCTACGGCTTTTTCCTCATCTACCAGCTCACCAGCGACGCCCACCGCATGACCATCCACATGGACCGCATGAGCCAGACCATGGCTGGCATGCGGGGCACGATGGCGCGGATGGACGCCTCCATAGACAACATGGACGCGATGGCGCAGCACATGGCGAACATGGACGTTTCCACCCAGCACATGGCCAACACCGTCGGCCTGATCCAGCACTCCACCCGCAATCTGGACCGCAGCTTCGGCCCCGCCATGGGGATGATGAACAACTGGGTGCCGTTCGGCAGTGGCGGCAACCGCGGCTACCAGGGGTCACCGCCCTATTCGCCGCCCCTGCCGGCCCTGGCGGCGCCCTATGGGCCACAGCAGTATCCCCCGGCGGGGAGCATGACACCGCCGCCGCCGTATCCTTCCCAGCCCGCGGCAACCCAGTCGCGTGTCGCGCCCAGCCGCTAGTTCCAAAGGGCGTCGCGCCGCCGCGCCGCGCAGCGCGGCGATCCGTTTTCCTTCCGATCCGATTAGCAGGGATAATCCCCTCTGTTGCTATCCGCGGTCTGACCGCCGGAGGCAGGGGGAGGGCGGCAGTGTTCTGCAGGGTTCGCCAGCGGAACCGCCGCAAGGCACGATCATCGGGCTCGGAGAGGGGAACCTGGAAACGATGGGCGGCAACGACGACCTGCAGATGCTGCGGGAACTGATGGAAACGGTCGTCGACCAGATCGACGACGGCGTCGCGGTATCCACCGCTGACGGCCGCATCCTGTATCACAACCGCGCGCTGCTGCGGCTGTTCGGCGTGGCCACGGGCACGCCGCTGCAGTCGCTGCGGCAGTTCGGCAAGCTGGCCTGGAGCAAGCGCCTCATCAGGGCCGTGGCGGACGTTGCGGAGGCGGACGGCACGACCCGCGCATCCGACCGCACGCTGCGCTTCGAGGAGAAGGTGAACCTGGGTGATTGCGTGCGCTTTCTGGAGTTTTCCGTTCGCCGCGCCCGCACGCCGGCGGGTGACGGCGAGTTCCGCGTCGTTGTCGTGCGCGACGTCAGCGAGCGGCGCGAACTGGAAGCGACGCTGGAGCAGACCAAAGCCTGCGGCATGATCACGGCCAATGCGGAACTGCTTGCCGTCATCGATCGGGCGCGTCAGGTGGCCAAGTCCGATGCGGCGGTGCTGCTGCAGGGCGAGTCGGGCGTGGGGAAGAGCTGTTTCGCCCGGCTGATCCATGAACACAGCGGCCGCAGCCGTTTCCCCATGGTGGAAGTCAATTGCGCCGCGGTGCCGGAAGCGCTGATGGAGTCGGAATTTTTCGGCCACACCAAAGGCGCGTTCACCGGCGCTTTCGAAAGCCGGGACGGCAAGTTCGCCGCCGCCCACCGCGGCACGCTCTTCCTGGACGAAATCGGCGAAATCCCCGTCCATCTCCAGGCCAAGCTGCTCAGCGCCCTGGAGGAACAGCGCTTCCACCGCCTCGGCTCCAACGAGACGATACGGGTGGACACCCGCATCATCAGCGCCTCCAACATGGACCTGCGCCATGCCGTGGATACGGGCCATTTCCGCCCCGAGCTGTATTACCGCATCGCCGTGATTCCGCTGCACATCCCGCCGCTGCGCCACCGCATCGGCGACATTCCGCTGCTGGTGCACCACTTCTGCGACAACCTGGCGGCCAAGGGGCAGGCGGCGGACGTGCACATTCCCAAGGACACGTGGCAGGCGCTGCTGAGCTACCCCTGGCCGGGCAACATCCGCGAACTGGCCAACGCCGTCGAGCACGGCGTGATCTGCGCCGACAAGGGCGACATGACCCTGGACAGCCTGCCCCAGGACGTGCGCGTCTACGCCCGCGAAATGCCGCCGGCGGCCGAGGCGCTGGCCGACGATTTGCCGAAGCGCGGCGGGGAAGGCACGGCAGACGGCGAAAAGAACGATCTGCTCGCCGCCCTGCGCAAAGCCCACGGCAGCAAAGCCATCGCCGCCAAACTGCTGGGCATCGACCGCACGACGCTGTGGCGGCGGATGCAGCGGCTGGGGTTGTCCTGAGCCATAGGCCAGGCAGTCCCGCCAATCGCGCTGGCCACCTCTCAGTCAGGTGAGTACAGGCGAACGACGCCATGCCAGAAGAGACGGAGGCGAAGTCGGCGACGTCGAGGACTCGCTGCTTGCCTGCACCAAGGCGGCCCGCGGTTTGCGCGAAGCGTGCGGGGCTGCGCTCCGGCTTAGAAACAAGCTTCCCGGGCATCGAAGCTGGTGCAGGCGGCCGGCCGCAGATGAGGACTAGGGACAGGGGACTGCCAGGGAACGCCCCCTGGCTCTACGGCCTGACTCAGTGCAGAAATCCCAGTTCGGGGGAGCGCCCCAGTGTGAAGTAGAAGATCGCTCCCTCCATGGGCTCAGCGTGCGCCCAAATTCGTCCGCGATGGCGCTCCACCAGTCGCTTGACCAGGGCAAGACCGACCCCGGTACCGGGGAAGTCCGTGTCGGTGTGCATGCGCTGAAACATGCCGAAGAGTTTGCTCGCATAGCGCATGTCGAAGCCGACCCCGTTGTCTTTGACGAATAGGATGATTTGCTCATCGCTGTCCGATACGCCGACCTCGATCCGGGGCTGGGTGTGCCGCGAGGTAAACTTCAACGCGTTGCCAAGCAGGTTTGCGTAGATCTGCTTGAGCATGATCGGATCGCCGTCGACCTGCGGCAGATCCCCGATGATGATCCGCCCCCTGGTACGTCCCTCCGCAAGCTCATCGACGAGTTCGTGGACGAGGACTTTCAGGTCCACCGCCTTGAACACGAGGGGCTGCCGGCCGGCACGGGAATACGCCAGGATGTCGTCGATCAAGAGTTCCATCTTGAGGGTGCTGGCGATCACGCGATCGAACAACGCGCGGCTTTCCGGGCCCAGATGGTTCGCCTCCTCCATGAGCAGCCGGGAGTAGCCGTTGATGGCTCGCAGCGGTGCCCGCAGGTCGTGGGCCACCGAATAGGAAAACGCTTCCAGCTCACGCATGGCGCCCGCCAGATCCGCGGTGCGCTCCTCAACCCGCCGCTCCAGGTCGTCTTGTAACCGTCGAATCTCCGCTTCAGCGCGTTTGCGGGCGGTGATGTCCTCGGCGACGACGATGTGGAAGTTCGGGGCTTTGCCGGGTGCCCACATGGGGGTAACGCTGACATCTGCGGTGACAGTTTCCCCGTCTTTGCGCTGGTAGCGTGTCTCCACGTGGAATTCACGGGTATGGCCCGCAAGCAGTGATGCCATCTCTGCTTGGTACGCACCAAGATCCTCGGGGTGGATGAGCGAATCGAACGAGCACCCGGCCAATTCCGCCGCCTCGTACCCGACGATGGCGCCATAGCGGCGATTCACGCGGGCGAAGCAGCCAGTGGCGCTGTCGATCTGGGCGACACCCACGGCCGCCTGCTCGAACAGCGCCCGAAAGCGCGCCTCGCTCTCGGCCAGGGCATCGAGGTGGCGGCGCTCTTCGGTCTGGTCGCGGAAGACGAGCACGACACCGCGCACGGCCTGATCCTCGGCGAGCCGAATTGGCGCGCCGCTGTCGGCGATGGGACGCTCCGTTCCGTCGCGGGCAATGAGCACCGTGTGGTTGGCGAGGCCCACCACCTGTCCCTCGCGCAACACCTTCGCCGCCGGGCTCTCGACCGTGTTGCGGGTATCCTCATTGACGATACGAAACACTTCCGCCAGCGGGCGGCCGCGCGCCTGCAGTTCCGGCCAGCCGGTCAGCGTTTCCGCAACGGGGTTCATCAGCACGATCGACTGCTGATCATCGGTGGCAATGACGGCATCGCCGATGCTGCGCAGCGTGACGCGCAGATCCTCTTCGCTGCGGCGCATCGCCGTTGCCACCCGCAGCCGCTCTAACTCCGCGGCCACCCGAGCGCCGAAAATCGGCAGAAGGGCGGTGGCCATCTCGGCGTCGGCGAGAGGACGGTCATGCACAACGGCCAGCAATCCCAGAGG
>JBAWHH010000603.1:0-18105 GCA_049593715.1 Rhodocyclaceae bacterium | reverse complement strand
CGCTACTACTCGCGTACCGCTACCTGCCCATCGACCCCCAGGGGACGAAGACGGGTCGTGCCAGTTTCGACGCCGTGGGCACCCTCCTGCTCGCCCTGACGCTCGCGGCGTACGCCCTCGCCATGACGATTGGGCGCGGCGTTTTCGGTCCGCTCAACATCGCGCTGCTGTTGGCGGCGGTCTTCGGTGTAGGGCTGTTCGTGCTCGTCGAGCAGCGAGTCTCATCACCATTGCTTCGATTGGCCATGTTCCGCAATCCGGTACTGAGCGCAGGCTTTGCGATGAGCAGCCTGGTCACGACCGTGGTGATGGCGACCCTGGTGGTTGGCCCGTTCTATCTCTCTGGCGCCTTGTCGCTCGACGCGGCCCGCGTTGGACTGGTCATGTCGTCCGGTCCGCTCGTCGCCGCCCTGACGGGCGTGCCGGCCGGACGCCTCGTAGACCGCTTTGGCGCACAGGGCATGAGCATCGTCGGACTCATCGCCATGGCGATCGGCTGCACCCTCTTGCCCATGCTGCCCACGAGGTTCGGCGTACCGGGCTACATCGGCCCACTCGTCGTTATCACCGCCGGCTATGCGCTGTTCCAGGCGGCCAACAACACTGCGGTAATGACGAACATTCGACCGGACCAGCGGGGCGTCGTGTCTGGTACGCTCAACTTGTCTCGCAATCTCGGGCTGATCACCGGCGCGTCCGTTATGGGCACCGTGTTCGCACTCGGGGCGGCGGAGACCAATATTGCGACAGCGCTTCCTGAATCCGTTGCTGCCGGCATGCGGCTTACGTTCGCTGTTGCCGCGATGCTGATCTTCGTCGCACTCGCTCTGGCGGCGGGAACACGCCGCCGCACGTTGCGCAATCCTTAGATCACCACGGATTTTAGGCACTCACCATGAATTGTTGAAAGCGGCGCGCGCAGAAGAATGGCGGGATTCCGAATGCCGGACAGGATCTCCGGGCGACGTCATGGTCTCTCCATCGATTGTCTCAATCGATCTGGGCTTCGAATGCCTTTACGGCCGCTTTCTGAGTGGAGCGACATCTGGATGACCGCTCAACGGCCTTGGTGAATTTCCGGTGATGGCCGACCTGAGCCATTACCGGGATCGACCCGCTTTTTTCAAGCAGGGCAAAGTCCCCGCCTCGACTACAGCCACCCCAAAAAGGATCTCGTTGGACTTTCTGGTCACCGGTCTTGCTGCGGCGAGACTACCCGCCGAACTCCCGCACCTGGGCCAGCGCCTGATCCACCCGATCCACCGCCACCACCTCGATGCCCCGGATCGGCTGGCGCGGCGCGTTGGCTTTGGGAATCAGGGCGTGGGTGAAGCCGAGTTTGGCGGCTTCCTTGAGCCTTTCCTGACCGCGGGGCGCGGGGCGGATTTCCCCGGCCAGGCCCACTTCACCAAAGGCCACCAGCTTGGGCGGCAGGGGGCGGTTGCGCAGGCTGGAGACGGTGGCGAGCATCACCGCCAGATCCGCCGCCGGTTCGCTGATGCGCACGCCGCCCACGGCGTTCACGAACACGTCCTGGTCGAAGAAGGCGATGCCGGCATGGCGGTGCAGCACGGCCAAGAGCATGGCGAGCCGGTTCTGCTCCAGGCCCACCGAGAGCCGCCGCGGGCTAGGGGAATGGGCCTCGTCCACCAGCGCCTGGATTTCCACCAGCAGCGGCCGCGTGCCTTCCTGGGTCACCAGCACACAGGCGCCGGGCACCGGCTGCTCGTGCTGTGAGAGGAAAAGCGCCGAGGGGTTGGAAACGCCCTTGAGCCCGCGCTCGGTCATGGCGAACACGCCCAGTTCATTCACCGCGCCGAAACGGTTCTTCACCGCGCGCACCAGGCGGAAGCTGGAGTTGGAATCCCCTTCGAAATAGAGCACGGTATCCACCATGTGCTCCAGCACGCGGGGGCCAGCCAGCGCGCCTTCCTTGGTGACGTGGCCGACGAACACGATGCTGGTGCCGCTCTGCTTTGCCAATCGCGTGAGTTGTGCCGCGCATTCGCGCACCTGCGCAACCGAGCCCGGCGCCGACTGCAGCGCGTCGGAGTACAGCGTCTGGATCGAGTCGATCACCGCCAGGCGGGGTTTCTGCTCGTTAAGGACTGCGGCGATCTTTTCCAGGTGGATTTCCGCCAGCAGCATCAGCCCGGCCACATCCAGTTGCAGGCGCTGCGCCCGTAGCGCCACTTGCTCACCGGATTCTTCCCCGCTCACGTAAAGCACCCGATTGGCCGGGGCGAGCCGGGCCAGCGCCTGCAACAGCAGGGTGGACTTGCCGATACCCGGATCGCCGCCGATCAGCACCACCCCGCCGGGCACCAACCCGCCGCCCAGCACGCGATCGAACTCTTCCAGGCCGGTGGGCAGGCGGGCCTCGTCCCGCGGCTTGATGTCCGCCAGCGCCTGAAGGCGCGCGCTGCCGGCGGTGGCGCTGAAACGCCCCGCCGGCGCCACTTCAACGACCGATTCGACCAGCGTGTTCCAGGCGCTACATTGCGGACATTGGCCCTGCCATTTGGCGGACTGGCCGCCGCAGTCGCTGCAGACGAAAGCGGTCTTAGACTTGGCCATCGGCACCGATGGTGGTCACGGGCACCCGCGGCGCCAGCGCGCAGAACAATTCGTAGCTGATGGTTCCCGCAGCGGCGGCGACTTCCTCGGGCGGCATGCCCTCGCCCCACATCACGACGCGGGAGCCTACGCCTGCCGTGGGCAGCGCCGTGAGGTCCACGGCCAGTTTGTCCATGGAAACCCGCCCGAGGGTGCTGGTGCGCCGACCGTCTACGAGAATGGGCGTCCCGGTGACGGCGTGGCGCGGATAACCGTCGGCGTAGCCGCAGGCGACGATGCCGACCCGCGTCGGTGCCGCGGCGGTGAAGATGCCACCGTAGCCGACGCGCTCGCCGGGCTGGATCTCCTGCACGCCGATGATTTCGCTGTTAAGAGTCATGACCGGCCGCAGGTCGAGGTCGGCGGCGCTCTGATCAGCGAAGGGCGACGAGCCGTAGAGCATGATGCCGGGCCGCGACCAGTCCCGCCGCGCTTCGGGAAACCGCAGCAGCGTGGCGGAGTTGGCAATGCACACCGGCAGCCCGCGCCCCGCCGCCATGGCGTCGAAGCGCGCCAACTGCTCGGCGATGCCGCGCGCGATGTCCGCATCGGCGAAATGGGTCATCAGGACGATCTCCCCGACGGCGGGAATGGCGCGCAGTTCGGCGAGGATGTCGACCAGCGCTTCCGGCCGCAAACCGAGCCGGTTCATCCCCGTGTTGAACTTCAGATAGACCGGAATGCCCCCATGCAGCTTGGTGCTGCGCAACATGGCGATCTGCTCCCGGCTGTGCACCACGGAGGTCAAGCCATACTCCGTGATCAGCGGGATATCCTGGGGCGAGTAGAAACCTTCCAGCAGCAGAATCGGGTGACGCAGGCCGGATCCGCGCAGCCGCACCGCCGCGTCCAGATCGAGCATGGCGTAGCCGTCGGTCTGATCGCGCAGCGCCAGGGCGCAGCGCACCAGGCCGTGGCCGTAGGCGTTGGCCTTGAGCACGCTCCACAGGCGCGTTGGTCCGGCAACACGGCGGGCGACGTTGAAATTGTGGCGCAGGGCAGAAAGATCGATGGTGGCGCGAATGGGACGTGGCATGACAAGGACTCGAGGGTCACGCGCCGGAGGATGATCGATATTCGGCGGCGAACAGCGCTTCCAGTTCGTCGATCACCTGCGGCGCAGGGCGGTTTTCCATCATGTGTTGAGCAAGCAGTTTCTCGACGGTCGGCATCAATTGATGGTGGCGGACGCCGGGAAAACTGCGGTGAAGGCGTTTGATCGCCGAAACCACGCTTTCCACCGCCGGGCGGGGCGGCGGGGAAACTTCGGCCGGTGACTCGCGCCGACGGCCGGCGAGGAATTCGGCGAAATCCAGCAGCGTGCGGCGGTCCGCCGGGTCGAGGCGGGCAAACAGGTCGATGAGCCGTTGATCGGCAGTCGCCATGGGAAATCGGAGTCGAACGGCTCGGCGGTGATTGGAACGGTCAGGCGGATTTTGCAATGGCCGACTTGAGCTTGCTGACAGCGAAGTCGACAAAAGTGTTCACCAATCGCGAACGGAAGCGCTCCTTGGGATAAATCATCGCCAGGGTGCGCGTCAGGCGCGGGTTGAGGGGGATGGTGACAAGGGTGCCCAGCTCCAGTTCCTTGACCACCGAAGCGCGGGAGACGATGGCGAAACCCAGCCCGGTTTCCACCACGCCTTTCAGCGCTTCCGGGCTGCCCAGTTCCATCGCCAGATTCAGCGATTGCGGCGGCACGCCCTGTTCCTGGAAATAGTGGTCGGTGACTTCCCGCGTCCCGGAGCCGGACTCGCGGCTGACGTAGGGATGCCGTACCAGGTCCGCCGCGGTCAGTTCGGCGGACTTGGCCAACGGGGAACCCGGGCTGCAGATCACCTGCAGTTCGTCGGCGCAACAGTTCTCGCACTGCAGGTTCTGCTGGTGCGAGTAGCTCTCGATGATGCCGATATCGAGGGTGTGTTCCGCCACCCGGTTCTCGATGGTTTCGGAGTTGCCCACGATCAGCCGCGGCTGCACGCTGGGATAGGCGGACTTGAACTCGCCCAGGATGCGCGGCAGAAGGAACTCGGCGATGGTGGTGCTGCCGCCCACCAGCAGCGGGCCGCCGATCTGGCGGGTCATTTCGCCCAACCGGACATCCATCTCCGAGGACAGGTTGAGAATACGCTCGGCGTAATCGAGCACCAGTTCTCCGGCCGGCGTGAGGGAAATCTTGCCGTGGCCGCGATCGAACAGACGCGTGTCGAAATGCTCTTCCAGTTGCTTGATCTGGAAAGTGACGGCCGGCTGCGTCATGAACAGCACTTCTGCCGCTTTGGTGAACGACAACTGCTTTGCCACTGCGTGAAATACCTGCAACCTCCGATCGGCCATAACATCCCCCCTCCGCCCCCTCTTATGGGCGTTTATTCAAGCACAATTCCGGGGCAGCCGGTAGCCGCAAACGCAAGGGCGCAGGGCAGCGCGAACAATCCTAGTGCTGGCATGGTATAAGGCGGGCTCCCCAAAAAAAGAGCCGGTCCCAAGCGGCGCGGCAACGCAATGAGCCTGGGCTTCTACATCATCATGGCGGCGCAGTTCTTTTCTGCGCTGGCCGACAACACGCTACTGATCGCCGCCATCGCCATCTTGCGCGATATGGACGCCCCGACGGAGTACGAACCGCTGCTGAAGCTCTTTTTCACGGTTTCGTACGTCGCGCTGGCGGCTCTGGTAGGCGCCTTCGCCGACTCGATGCCCAAGTGGCGCGTGATGTTCATCAGCAACGCCGTCAAGATCTGCGGCTGCGGGTTGATGTTCGTCGGGGTGCATCCCCTGGTGGCTTACGCCGTGGTCGGCCTCGGCGCCGCCGCCTACTCCCCGGCGAAATACGGCATCCTCACCGAGTACCTCCCCCATCGCAAGTTGGTGCGCGCCAACGGCTGGATCGAAGGCCTGACGGTGGGCGCCATCATCCTCGGCACCCTGTGCGGGGGCATGTTGATCAACCCCGCCGTCGCCGACCGGTTGCTGGCTTTCGATCTGCCGGTCCTCGACACCGGGGTGGATACCGTGGCAGAAATGACGCTCTGCGTGGTCGGCCTGATGTACGGGCTGGCGGCGATCTTCAACTTGTACATCCCCGACACCGGGGTGGACCACAAGGTTCTGAAGAAGAACCCCCTTTACCTGTTCCACGATTTCAACCACTGCCTCATGCTGCTGTGGCGCGATCGCCTGGGGCAGATTTCCCTGGCGGTTACCACGCTTTTCTGGGGTGCGGGGGCAACGCTGCAGTTCATCGTGATCAAGTGGTCCGAAGCGGCGCTCAACCTCAACCTGTCTTCCGCCAGCATGGTGCAGGGGGTGGTCGCCGTCGGCGTGGCCATCGGCGCCATGCTCGCGGCGCGCATGGTTTCCCTGCGCGGTTCCGTGAGGGTGATTCCCCTCGGCATCGCCATGGGGATCATGGTGCTGGTGATGATCTTCGTGCGCAACACCGCCGTGGCGATGGTACTGATGGTGATCGTCGGTGCGCTGGCGGGGTTCTTCGTCGTGCCGATGAATGCCCTGCTGCAGCATCGCGGCCACATCCTGATGGGCGCCGGGCACTCCATTGCGGTGCAGAATTTCAACGAGAACCTGTCCATCCTGATCATGACCGGCCTCTACGCCGTCCTGATCATGGCCGACTTCTCCATCTACATCATCATCACGCTGTTCGGCTTGTTCGTCGCCGCCACCATGTACGCCGTCAAACTGCGCCACGAGGCAAACCAGCGCCAATTCGACGCCGTCAGTCTGCTGGACGACGGCGTCCATTGATCAACCACGCCGGGCCGATCGGACTAGAGGACAACCGGCCGGTCGGGTAACTCGTTGGGGTTGTCCGCTTTGGCCGGAAAGTGCAGCGCGAGCAGACCGGTGATCTCCGCCAGTGCGTCCAGAGAGCCGGCCTCGAATTCGCCCGCGGCGTAGCGCCGCTGCAGGCGCCCGCAGATGGCGTCCCACTGCGCCTGGCCGACCCGGGCGTCGATGCCCCGGTCGGCGAGGATCTCCACCTTCCGGTCCACCAACTGCACATAAACGAGCACACCGCTGTTGTGTTCCGTATCCCAGACGCCCAGCGTGCCGAACAGTTGGGCAGCGCGCTGGCGGGCCGTCGTGCCGCGCCACAGCGATGGCAGATCAAGGCCGCTCTCGACGACAAAACGCAACTCGCCGCTATGCCGCGCCTCGGACGCGGCGATCACCTGTTCGATGGCGTCGAGAAGCGGCTTGGGAAACGCGCGCAGCGCCACCCAGTCTGGAATGAACAGGTGCCTGAACAGGCGTTTGAGCGTCATCTACCAGCTCCCCGAAGCACCGCCACCGCCGAAATCGCCGCCCCCGCCACCGCTCCAGCCGGACGATCCGCCGCCCCAACCGCCACCCCCGCCCCAGCCGCCGCCGAGTATTCCGCCGCGTCTGCCAAAGCCCATGACGAGGACAAAAACGAACACGATCGCTGCCGCGGCAAGCGCCATCACGAACGAACCGGCAAGCAGCCAGACCCCGCCCCCCACCAGCGCCCCGGTCACCCCGGCGCCCAGCGCCCGGCCGAAAACCGCCCGCAGCAGGCCGCCGAGGACCACCGCCACGACCATAGCGACGGGGAGCGCATCCGCCAATCCGAGCGAGCCATCTGACGCCATCGCGGATTGACTTGGCGGTGGCAGCGACTCGCCCTGAATCAGACGGAAAAGCTGGTCCAGCCCCTGATCGAGGCCGCCGTAAATGTCGCCTTCCTTGAAGCGCGGCGCAATCGTCTCGGCGATGATGCGTTTAGCCAGGGCGTCGGGAATCGCCCCTTCCAGCGCCTTCGCCACTTCGATGCGCAGGCGCCGGTCGTCCCGCGCCACCAGCACGATCACGCCGTCACCGATCTCGCGGCGGCCGATCTTCCAGGATTCCGCGAGGCGGATCGAATAGGACTCGATGTCTTCCGGCTTGGTGGTGGGAAGAACGAGGATGGCGATCTGGCTGCCGTGCTCCCGCTCGAAGACCGCCAGCTTGTCATCGAGGCTCGCGCGCTGCTCTGCAGTCAGCGCGCCACTGAGATCCGTCACCCGCTGGGTTAGGGCGGGGATGGGGACGAGTTCCTGCGCCCATGCGGCCACGCCGAAGGCGGCAAGCCAGAGCGCGATCAGCCATGCCGGCAGCCGGAAACGAAACCCCGCGCAGGCGCGGGCCGGACCCATGGGCTTCGCCAGGCACGCTTCAGCCATGGGCAAAATACCGGATCACTTGCCCGCTGGTGCCGGCTGTTGCGCCGGTGTGCCGAAATTGATGGTGGGCGGCGCCGCCATCGCTTTTTCGTCGTCCACAGCGAAGTTGGCTTTGGTGTGGTAACCCATCACCATCGCTGTCAGGTTGTTGGGAAACACCCGCACCGCGGTGTTGTAGGTCTGCACAGCCTTGATGTAGCGGTTGCGCGCCACGGCGATGCGGTTTTCCGTGCCTTCTACCTGGGCCTGCAGGTCGCGGAAGGCGGCGTCGGCTTTCAGTTGAGGGTAGTTCTCCGCCACCGCCAGCAGCCGCGACAGGGCGCCGGTGAGTTCGGATTGCGCTTTCTGGAAAGTCGCAAAGGCCGCCGGGTCGTTGACGAGTTCCGGTGTGACTTTCACCCCGGCAACGTTGGCGCGCGCCTGGGTCACCTGGGTCAGCACCTCGCGCTCATGGGAGGCATAACCCTGCACAATCGACACCAGATTGGGCACCAGATCGGCCCGCCGCTTGTACTGGTTGAGCACCTCGGACCATGCGGCACCGACCTGCTCATCGTTGATCTGGATCTGATTGTAGCCACAGCCGGAAACCAGGCCGGCGACCACGACGAACAACGCTACCAGCCTAAGACGCATGATTTGGCTCCTTGCGAACGACACAGCGGCGGAAATGAGGGCAGGCAATGCGGCTTCAAGATGGAATCGGCGAACAGCGGCGGCGAACCCGTCGCCAGCCAGCGGAAACCTTCCGCACCAGGGATGAGCGGGTGCCGACGATGGACAGCGCGACGGACTCGGACATCAGCCGTCCTCTCCCCTGATGTTGGCCATGCTGGCCCTGGCGAAACACAGGTCTTCCCAGGCCTTCGCCTTGTCGGGCAGATTGCGCAGCAGGTAGGCCGGATGGTAGGTAATGAGTAAGGGAATGCTGCGGTGTTCAAACAGGCGGCCACGCACGGCGGCGATTTTCACTTCGCTCCCGGTCAGCGTCTGCGCCGCGGGCCGGCCGAGGGCGACGATGAGCCGCGGGTTCAACAGATCGATCTGGCGCGCCAGGAAAGGCAGGCAGGCCGCCATCTCGTCCGCTTCGGGGGTGCGGTTTCCGGGCGGGCGGCACTTGACGGTGTTGGCGATGTAGACGTCCTTGCCCCGCTGCAGGCCGATGGCGGCGAGCATGTTGTCCAACAGTTTGCCGGCCTGGCCAACGAACGGCTCGCCGCGCTCGTCTTCGTCCGCGCCCGGCCCTTCGCCGACGAACAGCCAGTCCGCTTGCCGGTCGCCGACGCCCAGTACCGCTTGCTTGCGCCGCTCGCACAGACGGCAAGCGCGGCAATCGGCGACCGTCTGTTGCAGTTCGGGCCAGTCCATGGCGGCGATGCGCGCCACGCGGTCATCGGCCCCAGTGGGCGATACGGGCTGCGGCGCAACCGGTTCCGTCGTGGAAAGGATTTCCGCAGGGGCCGGAACCTGGGGAGCCGAATCCTCGGTGTCCGGCCTTGGAACGGTCTCCGCTTCAGCGTGAGGCTCCGACGCCGAACGCCGGAGCTTCCACAGCGGCCCCAGCCCCATTTCCCCCAGCATCGCCTCCCGCCGCGCGCTCATAGGTCCCGCTTCATCAGCAGCGCGTCCTCCCGGCCATTGGGGCCCGGGTAGTAGCCTCTCCGGACACCGACCGGGAGAAATCCATCGGTATCGTACAAAGCGCGCGCCGCCGTGTTGGAGGGCCGTACCTCAAGGAACATCGATGCTGCGCCGGCGCCTTTCCCCACCCCGTGGAGATACCGCAGAAACTGGCGCCCGAAACCACGCCGGTGACGGTCCCGCCGCACACTGATGTTGAGGAGATGGCATTCGTCGACAACCAGCATCATCACGGCGTAGCCCACGGTGCTCCCATCCAGCCGGCACACCCAGCAGCTATAGCCGGCCGTTATCGCATCGGCGAAATTGCCCCGGGACCAGGGACAGGCGTGCAGCGTGGTTTCCAGATTGGCCACCAGATCGAGGTCTTCCTCCGCCATGGGGCGGTAGGCCAGTTGCTCCGTCGCCGTGATGATCATGCCCGCCCACCGCGAGCACGCCGTTCCGCCGTGGTAAGGGCGACTTTGTCGCGCACGTAGAGAGGCGCCGCCGTCGCGGCATCCGGGCGCTCGCCACGCGCGTAACGCAACGCCGCAAGTTGCGCCACGCCTTGCGCGTGGGGTTTCGCGCCCAGATCGAATTCCAGTATGTGGGCAGCCAGGCGCGCCGCGGCAATACCGTCCTGACAGGCAAAACCGTCGCCGCAACCGAACCAGCCGGTGCCAGCCGGCAGGGGAACGCTGGCAGGGGGACAGACGACCGGTTCCAGCACCGGGCTCAGTTCGCCATCGATCCTGGCGTAGGCAGCGCAATACACCTCGTGCATGCGCGCATCCACGCTGACATACACCTTGTCCCGGCCCGCCACAAGAGCCATGGCTTCCAGGGTGCAGACCGCGAAAACCGGCAGATCGGCGGCGAGGGCCAGGCCCTGAGCGACACCGCAGGCCAAGCGGACACCCGTGAAGCTGCCTGGCCCGGCACCAAAAGCAATGGCGTCCATGTCGTTCAAGCGGATGCCGGCCTCGGCCAGAAGAGCCGCGACCCAGGGCAACATCAGTTCAGACTGGACCCGCCCTCCTTCGACTGCCCTCGCCCGCCACACGCCGTCACACAAAAGCGCGACCGAACCGGCGTCGGAAGAGGATTCGAGAGCGAGGATTTTCACCGCCCGAATTGTAGCGGATGGACGACCAAGACCGGGCGGAGGACTAGGTGCTATTGGGCCTCGTCACGAGAGTGGCGAGAAGAGACGGCAATTCAGGCCGTAGCCTTATCCAGCGGAGGCTGCCAGGCCTGCTCCTTGGTCCGCTGCTTCTGGTGACGGCGCTCGCTGACCATAAAGCGCTTCGCCTCCTCAAGGGTGACGTAGCCTTTGCGCCTCAGCCAGAGGCGGTAGAAGCTCAGGTTGTAGGGGCTCAGGCCTTCGGAACGGGCAACGGCGTCGATCCATGCATTGCAAATCGGGAAGTGCCGTTTGCTCACCCAGTGGGCGATACCCACCGAGAACAGCACGAACAGAAAAGCGCCCGTGGTCATCAGCACGCTGAGGCCACAGGTGTCTTCGAAACAGTTGCTGCCAGCGAGGAAAATCACCACCAGCCAGGTGGCGACCGCGGTCAGGTAGGCGGTCCGCCAGACGTCACCATATTCCCGCTTGAAATCTTTCTTGTTCGACGCAAACGCCTTCTCCACCGCATCCCATCCCGGACTGGCTGCCGTCCCACTCCCGTTTTCGGACTCTGCGTTGCTCATGGCGCCTCCTCGTGGCAACTAGCGTATTCGCTTGGCGGGAAAATCCTCTTCGATGTTGTCGCGGAAAAAACTCCACGGGGAGCCCGCCGAACTCAACCGCCGAAACGTCTCCTGGGAAACGCCGATGTACTGGATGACCGAGCCGGAGTCCATCTCCACCTGCAGGGTCCGGGTACCCGCGTCGTAGCCGATGGCGCGCAGCTTGCCCCCGCTCACTTTTTTCATTTCCATGATACCTGCTCCCCGACCGGATCAACCCACTTTCTGGGCCCGGCCCGCTAGCGATCCCTGAAACGGCGGCGCGAATCCTGCCGCTCGAAGTCGCGCCCGAAATCCCGGATATCCCGCCGCAGATCGCGCCGCTCCTCGGGCGAAAGCTCCTGCCGCCGCCGCTCTTCGCGCCGCTGCTGCCGGTCGTCCCGGCGGTCAATCTGGACCTCCCGGCGGTCACGATCGAACATCCAGCCCATGGGGCCATCGTCGCCCCGCCGCGCGTGGGCGGGAGCGGCGAAAACGAGGGCAAGAAACACCGCGCCCGCCAGGAGCGAATACTTGGTCATAGCACACTCAGTCCCATTGCTCCGGCGCGGCCGGAATCTCGTCAGCCA
The DNA here is from genome assembly GCA_049593715.1 of Rhodocyclaceae bacterium. Lineage (GTDB taxonomy): Bacteria > Pseudomonadota > Gammaproteobacteria > Burkholderiales > Rhodocyclaceae > JBAWHH01. The sequence goes on along the minus strand of JBAWHH010000603.1, from coordinate 6,335 downwards.
CGCCCGGCAGCGCCGCACCGGCCCGGAAAAGCATCATAGCCATCGCGCCGATGCGGAGCACCTCAGCGGTAGTCCCGCGACCCGTCGTCGCGCGAGCGGTGCAGGGGCGGGCGGGAATCGGCATCATGCCCTTGATTGTAAATGCGCTCGCGCGCCCTGTTAAGGTCGTCATGGAGATCGCGCAGTTCGGCGCGGGTCAGAACGCCGTCGGCACGAAAAGCGGCTTCCTTGCGGCTGATCGCGCGCTGCTCGCGCATCAACCACCGTGCCTCATGGCGGGTCAGATCGCCGGAACGCACGCCTTGGGCGATACGGTCGTACTGGCGCTGCTGCCGTGCGTCGACGCTGTCGCCCGGCTCGTCCCATGCTGCGGCGGGGGCAATGCCCACGATGAACAGGACGGACGCCGCCGCGGCGCTGATCAGTGATTTCCTCATGTCGTTCTCCGCTGAGTTGCGTGTTGGGGTTGGGGTTTTGTTCGCATCCCGGAACTTGCCGGCCCGCTTCGGCGTGCCGTTCGATTCCGTGAAGCGCATTCTCCCTGGCGCTTGTAAGCCGACTGTGAATGGGGCGGGAGAATGTGTAACGGTTTGTGTCGGCGCCGCCCGACGTGTGGCGCGGCAACGCCGTTGCCGCTAGGATTCCGGCCATGGAAGACAAGGACAAGATTCTCGTCGTCGATGACGATCGCAAGTTGAGGGACCTGCTCACGCGCTATCTCGCGGAGCAAGGTTTTGCAGTAAAGGCCGTGGAAGGGGCGGAAACCATGGACCGCGCGCTGGCGCGGGAAATGTACGACCTCATCGTCCTCGACCTGATGATGCCCGGCGAAGACGGGCTGGCCATCTGCCGGCGCCTGCGCGGCACCGGCAACACCGTGCCCATCGTGATGCTCACCGCCAAAGGCGACGACGTGGACCGCATCGTCGGCCTGGAAATGGGCGCCGACGACTACCTGCCGAAACCCTTCAATCCGCGCGAACTGGTGGCACGCATCCATGCCGTGCTGCGCCGCCGACCGCCCCCAACGCCCCCTGGCGCCCCCACCACCGATGAAGATGCGGTCGGCTTCGGCCGGGTGAGGGTGAACCTCGCTACTCGCATCCTGGAGCGCGACGGCAAGGAAACGCCGCTCACCACCGGCGAATTCGCCCTGCTCAAGGCGCTGGTGCAGCATCCGCGCCAGCCGCTGTCGCGGGACAAGCTGATGGAACTGGCGCGGGGTCGTGAATATGAAGTGTTCGACCGGTCCATTGACGTGCAGGTATCCCGCCTGCGCAAACTGGTGGAAGAGGATCCGGCCCAGCCGCGCCACATCCAGACGGTGTGGGGCTTCGGCTATGTCTTCGTGCCGGACGGGACCCTCAGCGCCCCCAGAAAATAGGCCCACCGAAAACCGATGAGGTTTTTGCCGCGCACGCTGCTGTGGCGCACATTCCTGCTCGTCGCGCTGCTGATGATGCTGTCGGTGGCGGCCTGGTTCGCCATCTACACGGTATTCGAGCGCGCGCCGCGCGCCCGGCAGACGGCGGAGACGGTGGTCAGCCTGGTGAACATCACCCGCGCCGCACTGATCAGCGCCCAGCCCGCCATGCGCCGCGACCTGCTGCTGGACCTCTCGGAGCAGGAAGGCATCCGCATCTTCCCCGCCGAGGACGGCGACGAGCTGCAGCCCTTGCCCGACCGTACCGGCTATCGCCTGATCGCCGATCGGGTGCGGGGTGAACTCGGCGGCGATACGCGCATCGGCCTGGCCCTGAACGGTGTGGCCGGCTTTTGGGTCAGCTTCGACATTTCCGGCGACCAGTACTGGGTGTTGTTGCCGGAGGATCGCTTTGCCCAGCCGGCGCCGGCGCAATGGATCGGCTGGGCCGCCGCCGCGGTGGCGCTGTCCCTGGCAGGCGCATACCTCATCGTGTTCGGCGTGACGCGGCCGCTGAAAGCCCTGGCGGAAGCGGCGGTAGCCATCGGCCGCGGCGACACGCCGTCGGCGTTGGCCGAAAGGGGCGCCAGCGAAATCGCCACCGTCGCGCGCACGTTCAATCAGATGTCGCGGGATCTGCAACAACTGGACGCGGACCGGGCGCTCATCCTGGCCGGCGTTTCCCACGACCTGCGAACGCCCCTGGCACGCCTGCGCCTGAACGTAGAGATGAGCGGCACGGACGAAGCCACGCGCCAGAGCATGAACGAAGACATCGAGGACATGGATCAGGTCATCGGCCAGTTCCTCGATTTCGCCCGCGAGACCGCCGGCGAGCCGATGCAGATGTGCGACCTGCTCACCCTGAGCGCAGAAATCGCGGCGGGCTACCAGCGCCGCGGACTGCCGGTTTCCAGCGGCGGACAGGCCGTGCCGGAAACTGCGCTGCGTCCCCTGGCCTTTCGCCGCCTGATCGGCAACCTGGTTGACAACGCCCTGCGCTACGCCGGCGAGGACCAGCCCGTGGAGATCAGCACGGGCTGGGACGGCAACGCCGCCACGGTGGAAGTGCGCGACCGCGGGCCCGGCATTTCCCCCGATCAGGTGGAGCGGCTGAAGCGGCCCTTCACCCGGCTGGACAGCGCCCGCGGCAATGCGCGCGGTGCCGGATTGGGGCTGGCGATCGTGGCCCGCATCGCCCGCGCCCACGACGGGAGTTTCGATCTGCTGCCACGGCCCGGCGGTGGCCTGATCGCCCGCGTCACCCTGCCGCGGCGACGCGAAATCTTCTCCGACAACCCGTGACGCCGCGCCAACGCTCGCGACCGAACCACCCGCACCGCAAAGCTTGTCGTTTCAGGGGGTTGCGCGCATACTCATTTGGGCCAATCCGGATTTCTTCCGCCGCGTCGCCCGCGCACGGCGCGGATCCTAAACCGCAGCACTGAGGAGAGGGAAAGCAGATGCCCCAAACCGCCTGGATTCTCGTCGCCAACGCCAGTACGGCAAAACTTTTCGCCAATCACGGCCCGAAGAAAGGCCTGCAACTGGTCAAGGAACTGAGTCATCCGGAAAGCCGGCAGAAGAATGCCGATCTCGTCACCGACCGCGCCGGCTTCATGCAGAGCAGCGGCAACGGCCATGGCTCCAGACAGCCGCCAACCGAACCCAAGCAGTACGAAGCGCAGACTTTCGCCCAGGAACTTGCCGAGGAACTGCATGGCGGGCGCACCACCAATCAGTTCTCCCGCGTCATCCTCGTCGCGCCGCCAGCCTTCATGGGCCTGCTGAACGCCCAGTTGGACGCGCCCACCGCCCAGATCGTCAGCGACCGCTTCGAAAAGGACTACACCAAGGCGAGCGAAAAGGAACTCTCCGCCCACCTCGAATCCTGCATCTATCTCTGAAGCGGATAGCGGTCGAGGGGGCGGTAGACGGCCCCCCTCGGCTGCAGTAGGGATTCCACCAGAAGGAACTCGTGCACCGGCCAGCGTACGGCAGCAGGCTGGCCGCCCTCAGCGCCATTGTGGGCATTGCGCAGCAGCGTGACATGCACGGCGAACGGGCGATCCTCGACGCGAAATCCTGCGTCCCGCAACCCGGCGGAGAGATCCCGCGCCAAGCCTTGCAGCGCTGGCGGCACGGCGGACGACCCCGCCCAGACAATGCGGTTGTGGCGCCACCAGGCAAGGCGGTCGAGTTCGAGATCGAACGCCGGAGCGGTCACCGCGGCGGCCACGCGCCGCAGTTCTGCCAATTGTTCCGCATTGACGCTGCCGATGAACGCCAAGGTGAGATGCAGGGTTTCCCGCCGCATCACCCTGCCCCCGCAGAGCGGCGCCATGGTCTTTGCCATGGCGGCCAGGGCGCCGGCCGTTTGGTCGTCCGGCCAGATGGCAAAGAACACGCGCCGCAGCGGAGCCGGCGCGGCCTGCTGTTCAGTCACGCCGCACGAGCAGCGCCACGGCCTGGGCAGCGATGCCCTCACCGCGGCCGGTAAAGCCCAGGCGCTCGGTGGTTTTGCCTTTGATGTTCACCGCGGCGGGTTCGATGCCGAGATCGGCGGCGATGTTGTCCGCCATCTGCTGCCGGTAGGGCGCAATCTTTGGCGCGTGGGCGATGATGGTGGCGTCCACGTTGACCACCTCGAAGCCCGCCGCGGCCACCGCCTGTGCCGTTTCCCGCAGCAACACGCGGCTGTCGGCGCCGGCGAACCGTGGATCGGTGTCGGGGAAATGCCGCCCGATGTCTCCCAGGCCGGCGGCGCCGAGGATCGCATCGGTCACCGCATGCAACAGCACGTCGGCGTCGGAGTGGCCGAGCAACCCACGACCGAAAGGAATGTCGACGCCGCCGACGATGAGTTTGCGCCCCGGTACGAGGGCATGCACGTCGAAGCCCTGTCCCACCCGAAATCCTGTTGCCGTTGCCACGTCAAGCCTCCCGATTGGCGAGAATCCACTCGGCCAGCTTGCGGTCGAGGGCGTAAGTCACTTTGAGATTGGTCGCATCCGCCGCCACCAGCCGCGGCCGGAAACCCAGGGCTTCCACGGCCGAGGCTTCATCCGTCACGCCGCCGGTGCGTTCCAGCGCCTGACGCAGCACGCGGTAGCGGAACATCTGCGGCGTCTGCGCCTGCCACAGCCCTTCCCGCGGCACCGTAGCGGCGATGTGGGTGGAGGCATCCGCCCGCTTCAGCGTGTCGGCCACCGGCACCGCCAGGATGCCGCCCACGTCGTCGTCGGCGACCTGGGTGAACAGGGCTTCCAGATGGCCGGCGTTCAGGCACGGCCGGGCGGCATCATGGACCAGCACCCAGTCGTCCGGCGCCACCTCACCGGCGACGGCGCGCAGGCCGTTGTGCACCGAATCGGCGCGGCTCGGCCCGCCGCAGAAAAGGGGCTTCAGCTTGGAGCCCAGCGCGGACCAATCGTAGCGGCCCCACTCCTCGTCATCCACCGCCAGCACGACGTAGACGGCGCTGATTGCCGGGGCACGGCACAGCGTGGCGAGCGCGTGGTAAATCAGCGGCCTGCCCGCCAGTTCCAGGTACTGCTTGGGGCGTGCCGCTCCCATGCGCGAGCCGCTGCCGGCAGCGGGGACGAGGGCGAAACGGGCGCTCATGATGCGGTGGTCCCCCGCGGTAGCCGCTCAGCGCGACTGTTTGATGGCCAGGACGGCCTGGTTGCGCAGGGTGCGCAATAGCGTGAGTTCTTTTTCCGAGATAACGATGTCATTGGGTTTGTCCTTGTCCGCGTAGATCAGCGCGACGGCCGAGCCGCGAATCGCCAGCGGAAGCAGGATGAAGGTGGGCGCACCCACCGCTTTGCGGTACCAGTCGGGAACGCGGCCGGCGATCTTGCTTTCGGCCGCATCGTGGACCAGCAGATCCACCCCTTTGGCGAGAACGATGTTGAACACGTCGGCCGTGCCGCCGAGGGGGAAACGAAACTTCTTCGCCGTCGTGTCGGCATCCAGCCCAAGGGCCAGCCGCCCGATCATGGTCTGGGTCCGCCCGTCGCGCACGCACAGCAGCACGCGCTGGAAGCCGAGGGCACGATAGATGGTCTCCAGGATGATGCGCAGCACGTCGTTGAGGGAAAACTCATCCACCAGGGAATTGCTGATGTCCTGGATTCCCGCCGCCAGGATCGCCTGGGCGTCGACGGTGCGCGGCCCCGGCGTTCCCAACCCAAGACCCGTTGCAGTGCCGTCGTCGGCATAGCCACCCTGGGCGTCGAGCACTGCATCGGCCATAAAATCTGAGACTTGCGCGGCCGACGTCGCCGACTCGCCGGTCTCTGCGGCGCCTTGCAGCAGTTGTTTGCCCAGCCGCATCTGGCGCAGGTTGACGCGCAGTATGGCGGCGAACTCGGTCACTTCGACGACGGCGGCGTCGAGGGCCGAGCGCAGTTGTTCGTCGCTGACGGCAAGGGAATCGGCGAAGCGGCCCTGCACCTTGGACAGGTCACGATTGCGACTGGCCGGTTCGCCGTGTTCGATGACGCGGCAGACCGCATCCGAGCAAGCCGCCAGCACGCGCAAGCGTTCTTCCCGATTGGCGGCCGGGCGCACCGCCTCGCGGGCCGGAATGGTCCGCATGCTTTGCACCAGCGGTTCGGGTAGCCCCCAATTGCGGGCAATGCCGATCCCCAGATCCTCGTAGCTGATGCCGAGCACGCGCGCCGAAGCCTGGGCCTCCCCGCCATCCCCGACCTGCAGTCGGCGCTGGATCTCGGCGGCTTCCTCGGGGAAGTAGTACTGCGCCAGCAGCCGTCCGAGGTTGTGGAACATGGCGCAGATGAAGACTTCTTCGGTGTCCCGCTTCGAAGCGCGCGCGAGCTCCTTGGCGAACATGCCGGCAAAATTGGCGCGCAGGAACTCTTCCCGCAGCAGACTCGCGTGGCCCTTG
>JBAWHH010000602.1:0-4953 GCA_049593715.1 Rhodocyclaceae bacterium | reverse complement strand
TACGTCGGCTTGACCTTCGCTTTGGTCATCGTCGGTTACGCCGTCGCCGGGCACACCATCGATTCGCTGCTTTATCCGGACCCGGCTTTCCGCGAGGCCCTATATCGGGCGGCCGCCCTGCCCGCTGTGGTTTTCGACATCCTGATCGTCGTATTGGTGGCGGTGATCGCCGCCGGCTGGGTTCTCGTCTTCTGGTCCGCCGCCAGCCAGCAGCCGTTCAGCCGCCGCTACCGCAATATGTACATTTCCCTTTCTGCCCTGATGTCGCGGGAGTTCCACGTTGCCGACCTCTACGGCCGCTTCGCCCAGTCCGTGCTGGCGCTCTCGCGGCGGCTGAATGGCCTGTTGCGGTGGGTGTGACATGAAGATCCTTTTGCTCCTGGCTGCCGGATTCTTGCTACCGCTTTATCCCCTGAGCGTCGTGCCCAGCCTGCTGCTCCAGAGAAGGTCGAGGGTGGTACGGGGCGGTGCCGAACAGCGCCGCCAGGGCCCCGCTTCCAAAGCTGTGCTGCTGTTCGCGCTGCCCTTGCTGGGGGCGGTGCTGATGTCGTTGGGACTCGGGCCGGATCCCGCCGCACACAACGGGATCGCGACCGTTTTCGCCATCTGGGGCGGGCTCAGTTCCGTCCTCTATTCTTTTCGGCTTCTCACCGCCAGGGACGGCGACATCTGGGTTTCCCACCTGTATTGCTCGGCCCTGGCGCTGACCTGGGTTGGGGCGGCCTACGGCGTATCTCCCCTACTGCCCGCCATCGGCATGGCGACCTCCCTGATTCCTCTGGTGTTCCTGCTGAACGAACTGACGCGTCGATTTGGCACGGCACGCGGCGGACTCTATCCGGGCCTGTCGATGCGCATGCCCATGTTCTCGTACCTGTTCGTGGCCGCCGTCCTGGTGGCGATCGCCGTTCCGTTCTCCCCCGGCTTCTTTGCCATCGCCACGCTGGCCTTTGGCGGTGTCGCCACCGACAAGATCCTGTTTCTGGTGCCGATCGGCGTTTCCTGGGTGCTGTGGAGCTGGGCCGGGGTCAATCTGCTCAACGGCATCGTCTGGGGCGCGGCGCGGGACGATCTTCTGTACCGCGACCTGGATGGACGAACCGCAGCCGTCCTCGGCGGCAGCATGGCGGCGCTCGGCCTGTTCGGCGTCGGACTGGTGGAAGTCGCCCTATGAGCGGACGGGAGCCGATTGCCGACGGGGGTGCGGGCCGCCCGACCGAGCCGCCGGCGCCGACCCAGGACATGGCCAGGCTCGGCCGCGACCTGAAGATCCGCTCCATGGTCACCATGGCGGGGGAACCGATCCCATTTCTTTGGCCTATCCGCAGCTTCATCCACCACAACCCGCTTCACGGGCTGGAACACCTGCCGTTCGAGGCCGCAGTCACGCAAGGCATGGAACTGTTCCATGCCCGGGGCTACCTGGGACGGACCGATTACCAGGGGCTGATCCGGGAAGGGAAAATCGACATCGAGATCATCGAGTCCCTCGTTGCCGATTTCCTTGCCGACTGGTACCGCGACCAGGCGGCGACCGTCGACGAGGAAGAACTGCACCATCTGAAGCACGTCCTGGTAACCCTGGTGACGCGCCGCGATGAGCCGACGGCGGGCCAGGAATACCCGCCCACGGAGGCGATCATGGCGCAGTTGAAGCGGCTGGCGCAGGCGCAATGAGCGTTTTTGCGAAACATCGGATCGGGGCGGATCTCACGCTCTATGACCTGGTCGATGGATTGTTCGGCAGCCGCATCGGCTCGACCCTGAACGAGCTGCTCATCAAAGGCTGCATGGAGTTTCTCGACGAGGGTCAGGCGGTCTGGCGCATGCCAGGCCGCAAACGGGGAATGTTCTCCGCCTGGTGCGAGGTGGCCAAACGGAATCGGCGGCTGCGCCTGAGAGGCCTGGACGTTGGCCGCCTGCTCGCCGCGGTGGATCGCCCCGAGCCGGCGATCGATCACGTCATGGGCGCCCTGCAGATTCCCGAGAATCTCTGGATGAGCTATTTCACCCTGGAGCTTGCCCATCTGCACGGCTGGGCGGGTTTCGTGCGCTGGCGGGCCCAGGCGTCGGACTACTACTGGCAGCAGCGCAATCCGGCGGATCTCGTCGATTTCCTCGCCATCCGGCTGGTACTTTCGCTGGGGCTGATGGAAGACGCCGAGAAGCACTACCGGCGCAATTTCCGCTATTCGTCGCTGGTTCGCTTCCTCGACGAGCATCCCCACGAATGCCTGCTGCGCCACGAACTTTGTTCCGGCGAGATCCTTCCCCATTTTGCCCATGCGGTCGAAGTGGCGCTGCATGATGGCAATGCGGCGCGGATCGAGGCGCTGAGCCTGGACTATCAGCGTGCCAAGACCATTCGCGCGGCGGCGATCCGGGCGGCGCGCCTGCAGGAATTGTGCGAAGAGGCTGGAACGCCGCGGGTGGTGCTGGCGACGATGGACGAGGGCCGGCTCACGCGTACGATCGAAGCGGTCCACGCGTTCAAGTCCCGCGAAGGTCCGGTCATGATGGAAGCCCTGGAGCGGACCTACATCGATGCGCTGCTGGGCGCGCTATTTGCGGCTGGGGAGGTGTCCTCCCCTGCTGGAGGGCAGGCCGCCGGCCAGAAGGTCCAGGCCCTGTTCTGCATCGACGTACGTTCCGAACGGTTCCGGCGCCACCTCGAACAGGTGGGCAACTACGACACCTATGGCGTTGCCGGCTATTTCGGTGTCCCGGTCAGTTTCATCGAATTCGGCAAAGGCCACGAGGCGGCCCTTTGCCCGGCCATCGTCACGCCGTCCAACGTGGCCCTCGAAATGCCCCACAAGCACGAAGACCATGACCAGCCCCTGTTTCACATCGCCACCGAAGTCGCCCACGATCTCAAGAAGACCGTACTTGCTCCCTACGTCACGGTCGAAGCCATCGGCCTCCTGTTCGGGCTGGACATGGTCGGCAGGACGCTGGCTCCCGCCGCCTATGGCACATGGCGCAAGCGCCTGGAGAACGGCCGCCGGCCAACCACCCTCATGATCGAGAAGATCACGCGGGAGGATGCGCTGGACTTGATCGCGAATCTGCAGGACGAGATGGTGGTGAAAGCCATCGACCGCCATTTCGGCATCAAGCGCGAATCCCTCACCACCCAGATGATCGGCGAGATCCGCGAAATCGCGCTGGGGAATGCGCGGGGTCCGAGCCTTCTTTGCCGCCGCTTCGGCCTCGACAGCGCGTCCGAGACGCTGTTCATGACCAGCCTGAGAGTGGAGTATCAGGTCAATCGCGACCAGCAAAAACTGCAGCTCGAACAATTGGCCCGCCTGGGTTTCAGCATCGAAACCCAGGCGAAACTGGTCGCTAATACCCTCCGCGCCATCGGTCTGACCGAAGACTTCGCCAAACTTGTCCTCATCGTCGGCCACGGCAGCAGTTCCCAGAACAACCCCTACGAATCGGCGCTGGATTGCGGCGCCTGCGGCGGCGAGCATGGCCTGGTCAACGCCCGCATCTTCGCCGCCATGGCGAACAAGAGCGAGGTCCGTGCACTCCTGGCGAGGAAAGGCGTCGTTATCCCCGACGACACCTGGTTCGTTCCCGCCCTGCACAACACGACCACCGACGAAACCCTGCTGCACGACTTGGATCAGGTTCCCGCCGGGCGTCAGACCTATCTCAACCGGATTCAGGAAGACTTGACCGCCGCCGGCCGCCTCAGTGCGCGCGAACGATGTGCCCAACTCGCGGAACCGGCCGACGGGTCGCCCATGGCCGCCGCGGCGGCGGTCAAGCGGCGGTCCATGGACTGGGCTCAGGTCAGGCCGGAATGGGGCCTGTCAAAAAACGCATCGTTCATCGTGGGCCGCCGTGCCCTGACCCGCGAACTCGACCTGCAGGGCCGTGCGTTCCTGCACTCCTACGACCACCGCAAGGACGAAGCCGGCAAACGCCTCGAAGCCATCCTTTCCGGGCCGCTGATCGTCGCCCAGCGCATCAACATGGAACACTACTTTTCCGTGGTGGACAACGAGGTCTTCGGTAGCGGGAGCAAGGTCTACCACAACGTGGTCGGCCGTTTCGGCGTGATGACGGGCAATGTGAGCGACCTGCGCACCGGCCTGCCGGCGCAGACGGTTTTCCAGGGGGACCGGCCCTATCACGAGCCGATGCGGCTGGTCACCGTCGTCGAAGCGCCGTTGCCGTTCGTCGAACGGGTACTGAGCCGGATCTACAAGGTGCGCGAACTGGTCCACAACGGGTGGTTGCGCTTTGTCGTCGTCGATGTGGAGGCGGGCGCCGCGCACTTGTTCGAGCGGGGCGGCTGGACACCCCTGCATCGGTTCCTGGCGCGGGATGAGGTTTTCGACATTTGCGCTCCCGGCCAGCGTGCCGAACCTTTCCTCCAACCGAGCGAAACCGTGGGAGAACTGATCTCATGAAGGCACTGACCGTGACGGCCATGAAGAAGCTGGAGATCATCGTCGAGGGCGAGCATCAGGGCTTCGTCGTCGACCTGCTCAACCGCGCTGGCGTGGCCGGATACACGGTGTTCCACAACCTCTCCGGCAAGGGAAGCCATGGCATCCACACCGGGCAACTGATGTTCAACGACGAGTCGGTGCTGGTCATGCTGATCAGCGCCGTGCCGGAGAATCTCGTCGAGCCCATCCTGGAGGGACTGACGCCTTTCTTCAACAAGCACATGGGGCTGGTTTTCACATCGGACATCCAGGTGGGCCGGATCGGCCAGAACGCCTGAGCGTCCTCGCCTTCCGCATCGCGCGCTGGCGCTGAGTGTGAGCGGGGCTCACGGCGTATCGGCCACCTGCTGCCCGCCCGGACAAATTGTCGCAGCGGATGCGGGCGTGATACCCGCACCTTGCCCGTCCTCGCCTAGGCGGCCTGCGCTTCGCCCTGGCCGGCGATCTCCTCGCAGGAGCCTTCCCCCGCGAAGGCGCGGCGGAA
>JBAWHH010000601.1:0-3629 GCA_049593715.1 Rhodocyclaceae bacterium | reverse complement strand
TCAGGCACTTGCGTTCAGTGGGATGGGCCATGACTTCCCCTCCTTACGACCCATCATGGGATGCCCATCCCGCGCCGGGAACTGGCAAAACCCGGCTGCCCAAACTGAAAGAAAACGAAGACAAAAGAAGACTGAGCGACGGCGAAGAAGAGCCAAACGGCCTCTTACAGAGAATTCCGGGAAGAAGATCGACGAAGAAGATCCAACACTTTCACCCCGCCCGATTTAGCCGGCTTTCAGAACGCCGCTGACATGCCAAGAAAGGCCGGAAGTGTGTTCCAGCCCGAGGCGGGGGTGTACGCCGGAACCCCCGAAAATTCCGTCGGAAAACGTCGTCAGCGATATTTCCCGTCGTTCAAGGTATCTCACCACGGCTCAGGTCATCCGTGGGCCGGCATGATGGCGCAGCGCACCGACCATCCCAGTAGCACAGCAGCCCCACCCACCCCAGTCGACGTCAATGTCCTGCTTGGTGTGTGCCTCGAACCGATGGAGCGTGTGCCAAGCGTTGCAGGGGATCCTCGTGCGGGCAGCGCATTCATCCCCGGCGATCAGGGTGCGTGTTCGCCAGCCCCGAAATCCAATTCCACGCGTGCGCCATTGGGATCGAAAAAGAATAGCTGCCACACTCCCGAGTCCGTCTGACGTCGAAGGTCGAAGGCAATTGCCTTCGCTTCGAGCTTTCGCACCGTGCCGGGTAAATCCCATGCACTAAAAGCCATGTGGTCGAGGACGCCGCGGGGATCGGTCGGCAGAGCACGGCCCGCGACAATGTGCAGTACCGCTGCGTCACCGATATACATCCACGCTCCTGGGAAACCAAGGTTCGGACGATAGCCTTCGACAAGACCCAGTACTTCAGCATAGAACTCGCGGGTTGAATCCAGATCCTTCGCGAGCACGGTAAAGTGGTTCATCTGTGTTGCGGGCATAGCGCTCCTCCAATACCGAAATCGCTGCTGGGCATGTAAGCCAAGAGGTCCAACCACAGAAGAGGGATCAGGGCAGCGTGAAGAAGAACGTCGCACCGTGCCCGACCGCGCTCTCGGCCCACACGCGGCCGCCATGGCGATAGACGATGCGCTGCACGATCGCCAGCCCAATCCCGGTACCATCGAAGCGCGTGGGTTCGTGCAGTCGCTGAAAAGGCTGAAAGAGCTTCTGAGCGTAGGTCATGTCGAAGCCGGCCCCATTGTCACGGACGAAAAAGGTCTGTGTTCCATCCTTCAGGCAGCTGCCTAGCTCGATGCATGCTTTCTCGCGCTCGCTGGTGTATTTCCAGGCATTGCCCAAGAGGTGGCCAAGCAGGGAGGACATCAGGAGGGGATCAGCGCGTGCCGACAGGCCCTCCGCAATGACCCACTCAACCTTGCGCTGGTGCGCCTGTGCCTGCAGCTCTTGTGCATTCTTGTCACCAAGCACCGAGAGGTCCAGAGCAATGCGGTTCAGCGGCAGGCGGCTGACATTGGCCAGATCGAGCATGTCGTCGATGACGTTGCTCAGATGCTGGCTCGCCAGACGAATACGATGCAGATAGTCGCAGCCGGTCTTGCCGAGCCGCTCGGCGAATTCCTCCACCAGCAAATAGCTGTAGCCGTCCAGTGCGCGCAGGGGCGAGCGCAGATCGTGGGACACCGCGTAGCTGAACGACTCAAGCTCGCGGGTGGAGGCCGTCAGTTCGGCGGTCCGATCGGTCACGCGTTGCTCAAGCGTTTGCGCCAAGCGGTTCACCATCTGCTCGGTGCGCTTTCTTTCGGTAATGTCGGCCACAAAGCCGTACCACAACACGCTGCCGTCGGCAGCGTGCTCCGGCGTCGCACGCAGCTCGACCCAGATCTCCCCCTTTTCGGGATGCATCGCACGATGCTCGTCGTGCCAGGCCGAGAGCGAACACACGGAATCCTGTCTGGAGGCGACCAGATGGGCCCGGTCGTCGGGATGAATGCGGGTGATGAGCAACGACGCGTCGCGTGCCAAGTCCTCCGGCGCCAAGCCGAACAGGGCCTCGATCCCAGCACTTGCAAAGGGAAAGGCGCTCGACCCATCCGGGCGCAGGCAGTATTGAAAGATAGCACCCGGGGCGTTGGCGGCGAATTTCGTCAGCCGTGCTTCCTGATCGATGCGCTCGCGCAACACGGCTTCGGCGGCCTTCAGGGTCGAGATGTCGGTCAGTGTGACGCGTACTGTCGGCGGCTGGTCCTTGCGCGCACGACTCATTGTCGCCTCGATGCGCACCCAGAGCGGGGCCCCCGACTTACCGATCAATCGCAATTCGCTCACCTCGCGGTCCGAGGCGGTGGCCAGGTGCCGGCGCAGGAAATAGAACCGATCCTGATCGTCGGGAACGATGAAATCGCTGAAGGAACGCCGAATCAGCTTGGAGCGAGCCACATCGAGCAGGTCGGCGGCGGTCAGATTGGCGTCTTCAATCCGCCCGTTCTCGCCAATGGACAAATAGGCCACGGGCGCCAGGTCGTAGAGATCGAAATACTTCTCCCGAGCGGCATCCAGGTCCTGGTGCGCTTGGCGCAGTTCCTCGTTCTGGATCTCCAACTCGATCTGGTGAACCTGCAATTCATGCAGCAACCGATGAGCGTCCGGAAGCGTGTCCGGCAACAGCTCGCCGGGCCGGGCGCCCAGCCGCGCCACGGCCCGCAGGCGCAGGGGCGAAGCAGGCGTAACGGACGAAGGGCTCCCCTTTTCTGTAACCATGCCGTCCCCTTCGACGTGGAAACCGAAAAACCGGTGCCGGCGAAGACCGCGGACTTGGCGAGATGGACGACGCCGTGCCCCCTCCCTGGGGCTTAGCATTGCGAACATCTAGCCCCCGATGCACTCTCCGGCGGCTGAGGCGATAGCGGCAGCAAACACCGCTCCTTGCGAGGCATTGGACTCGCCGCCAACGGTCATTGACCTTGATGGCATTCGGCACTTTCTATGCAAAGAATAGCATGCGCTGATCACGGCACCGCTGCCCGAAAATCTTCTGCCCCCGGACCCCAGACAGCAAAGAAAATGGCCGGGGCATAGCCCCGGCCCAAGGCCGTTGCGTCCGCTGCGAGGAGGTTGTAGCAGCGCACGACAATACGGCGGAAGGAAGGTGAGTCAGTTCCTGCTGAACTCGGATAGAGCATCGCACCGGCTTCAGATGATCACTCGCATTCAGCGGTATGAAGAGCGCCGAACACATGTCCCCGATGAAGCATTCGCCTTGAAGAATTCAGAATCCGTGAGCACCAATGCCCTGATTCGGTGCGCCCAATCGGTGACGATTGACCTGTAGGCAATGTCTCTTGGTTCCACAGCGCCAGTCTGTACGTTGTCGTACGGACAGACTTGCTCCAATTCCTGTATTCGTTGGGAGTCGGCGCGCCGAATGGCCGCGACCTCTGTGGTAGCTCGCGAAGGTGAGACGTATCCCGGCGATTTCTAGGACCCACTCCTGTTTGGCGTGAAGTTACCTGTGATCAATTCGAGGGCCTACAGCGGCAGATTGGAATCATTCGTCGCTCATGGGAAAGGAGGTATCAAGTTAGCGCAGATAGAGGATTCCCAGGCGGCCGGCGCACGGCGAATTCCATTGTCGACAGAGAAAACCAGCTCTGTCGCGATGGCATTTGGTGGGGGGC
>JBAWHH010000600.1:0-1877 GCA_049593715.1 Rhodocyclaceae bacterium | reverse complement strand
TGGCAAACCACGGCCCTGCGGTGTAGGAAGCGCCCCAGATCTTGCTGACCACGGCCTGGTGAATGGCGGCGCCGAGGATGGCGATGAGGAACAGATGCACGACGTAATCGTCGATCTGGCTCATGGCACGCATTTCCGGCACCTTCAGCCGGCGCGCCAGCGCGATGACCGATCCGGAGATTGCCGCAATCCCGCCCAGGGTGCCCATCCAGAAGAAGGCGCCAACCCAACTGCCCCAGCCGAGGATGCCGCCGACCAAGCCGGCGAGGTGGCCGAAAAAGACGAGAAAGATCCCCCAGTGCAGCAGGTGGGCGGCCAAGCCGAGGATGTCGCGGCCCATGAAGATGCCGCTGGCGCGGGTCGTCAGCCCGAAGGGGCGGTAGATCATGCGCAGGAACGGCACGACGAAGAACAGCGTCAGTGCGACATAGGGGAATACCCCCCAAATCAAGTAATTCATTGACGACATGACCCGTCTCCCCCGGTCACTGAATCGTTGATGGATGATTGTTGCGCTGGATGCAGGGGAATCGTTGCCTTGACCTCCGGCGTGAGGAGGATCGGGTCGTCGGCCATGCGCTCCAGGTCTTCGTCGACCGCCATTTCCAGCGCCTCCAGGAGCCGGTCGTAGATGCTTTCGTACTTCTGCAGCGCCTTGCGCAGCGGCGGCAGGCCGGGGCGGACAAACTTGTCCACCAGCCTTCGCCTCAGCCCGATGCCGTCGCGTTCGGGATGCTCGAGGCTGACGGCCAGAAAATCGATCACGACGGGAACGAAGTCCGGCAGTTCCTGGCCGCCGACGCTGAAGCCGAAGTGCTCGTAGATCGCCGCCACCTCGATCATGTAGCCGTTGCGACCAGAAGCGCCGGCGCCGCGGCAGGAACTGGGCTCGTCGTACATGTAGGCACCGAGATACAGCGGACAAGGCGGCGCCAGTTCGAGGGTCAGCGTGTACTCGTCCACGTCGGCAGACCGTGGCGAAGCCAAGAACGCCTCGATGGGCTCCACAAGCGCCGAGCCTGAAAGGCACCCGAGATCCCGCGCAACTCGCTTTTCATCGCGGAATCCGGGGTTGAGGAGCAATTCCGCGATCAACCGATATGCCGCCCCCAGGTTCCAGCCGGGGGGAGCCGTGTGCAACTGTGAAGGTTCCCGTCCGCCCATGGTCAGCTCCCCACGCCCATCTTGTTGCCGTGGAACGAGGTACGGCGCTTGGGACTCGCCCCCGGACTCATCAGGTCGTAACCGGTGAACCCGCGCTCCAGGTAAGGCGCGTTGTCCGTATCCTCGGTGCGTGCGGTGGCAACGACGAATCGCTCGTGGAAGTGGGCCAGCGCCAGCAGGCGATGCATGTGCCGCGCCTGGGAAACGTTAAGCCCCACCTTCGCCAGAATGGACTCGTCGGTCTTGCCTTCCACCCGTTCCTGACGCCGGAACTCCCGCAAAGCGAGCTGGCGCAGCAACGCCTTTTCCACTTCCGCCGTGTTGCCGGCCGCCAGCAACCGCGCCAGATACTGGATCGGAATACGGAACTCCTTCAGATCCGGCAGCACCGTTCCGCCGTCCACCATGTCCATGGTGTTGCGGCCGTTCGGTTTGGCGGTGGCCACCGGGCTTTCCGGCGGGATGTAGAACAGGCTGGGCAGGGTGCGGAATTCCGGGTGCAACGGCAGCGCGATTTCCCACTCCTTGACCATTTTGAACACCGGCGAGCGGCGGCAGGCCTCCAGCCAATTGTCTGAAATGCCCTGGCGCTTGGCCTCGGCGATGATCTCCGGATCGAACGGATCGAGGATGATGTCGCGATGGCGGGAGACCAGCTCGTCGTTGGGCGCGTTGGCGGTCTCGGCGACGCGGTCCAGGTCGTAGAGCAGGGG
>JBAWHH010000599.1:0-3287 GCA_049593715.1 Rhodocyclaceae bacterium | reverse complement strand
ACGAGCAGCACCGCTTCGGCGTGCGCCAGCGCCTGGCGCTGCGCCACAAAGGCGAGAGCCCGCACCAGTTGATGATGTCGGCAACGCCCATTCCGCGCACGCTTTCCATGAGCTACTACGCCGACCTAGATGTCTCCGCGATCGATGAACTGCCGCCGGGGCGCACCCCGGTGCTGACCAAACTGGTGGCGGATTCCCGCCGCGATGAAGTCGTTGGTCGGGTGCGCGCCGCCTGCCGCGACGGCCGGCAGGCCTACTGGGTGTGTCCGTTGATCGAAGAATCGGAAGTGCTGGACCTGCAGGCGGCGCTGGACACTTTCGTCCGCCTCCAGGACGAGTTGGCCGAATTGCGCGTCGGCCTGGTGCATGGGCGCCTGAAAGGGGACGAAAAAGCCGCGGTGATGAGCAGCTTCGCCCGCGGCGAGATCGATCTGCTGGTGGCGACGACGGTGATCGAGGTGGGCGTGGACGTCGCCAATGCGTCGCTGATGGTGATCGAACATGCGGAGCGCTTCGGTCTCTCGCAACTCCATCAGTTGCGCGGCCGGGTGGGGCGCGGCACGGCGGAATCCGTTTGCGTCCTCCTCTACGCGGCGCCCTTGTCGCAGACCGCGCGGGCACGGCTAAAAACGATATTCGAGAACCACGACGGTTTCGAGATTGCGCGGCAGGATCTGGCGTTGCGCGGCCCCGGCGAATTCATCGGCAGCCGCCAGAGTGGCGTGCCGTGGCTGCGCTTTGCCGACCTCGAAGCCGACGCCGATCTGCTGGAATCGGCGCGCACCGTCGCCGAAGAACTGCTGGCGCGGTTTCCCGATGCGGTGCGTGCCCATCTGGAACGCTGGCTCGGTTCGCGCCAGGATCTGCTGAAAGCCTGAACAGCAAAGAACCGGAACCCGCCCAACCCCAGCACTCCCTCAGCGATTTTCCCGATACGGCTTTTCAAACAGCAACATGGAACATCTTAGACGCAACCGTTGGCTGCAACGCCTGCCGCGCCCCCATGGCAGCGATCCCTACTACCACTGGCTGGTGCATGTCGGTTCCCTGACCGCGCGCCTGCGGCAATGCTGCGACGAATTCCGCGTGGTCGTGCTGCGGCAGCGGCTTGAGCTTCCATCCGAGGACGAGCAGCCCGGCCTGTCGTTGCGCCGGGGCGAAGTGGCGTGGGTGCGCGAAGTGCTCCTGCTGTGCGGTGGCAGGCCGGTGGTGTTCGCCCATTCGGTACTGCCGCGGCGCTGCGTGCGGGGGGGCTGGCATCTGCTCGCCGGGCTGGGGGCACGGCCGCTGGGCGCGATCCTGTTTTCCGATCCGCGTATCCGGCGTCTGCCCTTCGCCTTCCAGAAGCTCGATTCCCGGGACCCGCTGTATCATAGGGCCGAAGCGGCTGCGCGGGATTTCGGCGGCGCCGTTCCCTCCGAATTGTGGGCGCGGCGGTCGCTGTTCTGCCGCGGCGGCAGGCCGATTCTGGTTACCGAGGCGTTCCTGCCCGACATTCTGTTGCTGAACCCATGACCCTGACCGAACGTTTGACCCATTACGAGAAGCTGATGCGGCTCGACAAGCCTATCGGCATCCTGTTGCTGCTCTGGCCGACCCTGTGGGCGCTTTGGATCGCTGCGGAAGGCGTGCCAAACTGGCTGCTGGCGTGGATCTTCATTTTTGGCACGGTGCTGATGCGCTCCGCCGGTTGCGTCATCAACGATTACGCCGATCGCGCTTTCGACCCCCACGTCGAGCGCACCAAGGATCGCCCGCTGGCTGCGGGAGCCGTGTCGACCCGGGAAGCCTTGATCTTGTTCGTGGTCCTGGTGATCAGCGCCGGCCTGTTGATCCTGCCGCTGAGCCTTCTGGTCTGGGGGCTGGCGGTGGTGGCGCTGTTCCTCGCCGCGAGTTATCCCTTCACCAAGCGCTTTTTTGCCATTCCCCAGGCCTACCTGGGCATCGCGTTCGGCTTCGGCATTCCCATGGCGTTCGCCGCCACCCTGGGCGGGGTGCCCGCGGTCGCCTGGGCGATGCTGCTGGCGAATATTTTTTGGGCCGTCGCCTACGACACCGAATACGCGATGGTGGATCGAGACGACGACATCCGCATCGGCATCCGCACTTCCGCGCTGACATTCGGCCGCTTCGACGTGCTGGCGGTGATGCTCTGCTACGCCGTGGTGCTGGGCATCCTGACGGCGGTGGGCCTACAACTTGAGCGAGGTCTCTGGTATTTCGCGGGTTTGGCCGTGTCGGCGGGAATCATGGCCTATCACTACACGCTGATCCGCGACCGCGAGCGGCAGAAGTGCTTCAAGGCTTTCCTGCACAACAACTGGGTCGGCGCGGCGGTTTTCGCCGGTATCGCCCTCGACTACTGGCTGCACGGCCCGTCAACCGGCGTCTGACGACTCCGGTTCCATTCCTTTCGTTTGGCTTGGCGCGCCGCTCCTGAGCGGAAGGCGTGCGCGGCGGTTGCCCGAGCCGTTGGACGACGGCAGCCGCGTTGGCTGACAAGTATCTGGAGAACGCAATGATCAAAGTTGGGGTAGTCGGCGGTACGGGTTATACCGGCGTGGAACTGCTGCGCCTGCTGGCGCAGCACCCGGACGTGGAACTGGCCGCCATCACTTCCCGCGGGGAAGCGGGCCTGCCGGTGGTGGACATGTTCCCCAGCCTGCGCGGGCGAGTTAGTTTGTCCTTTTCCGATCCCAAAGACGCCGATCTGCAATCCTGCGACGTGGTTTTTTTCGCCACGCCCAACGGGGTGGCGATGCAGCAGACGCCGGCGCTGCTGGCGGCGGGGGTGCGGGTGATCGATCTGGCGGCGGACTACCGCATCCGCGACGTTGCCGAGTGGGAGAAGTGGTACAAGATGACCCACGCGTCGCCCGATCTGGTGGCCGAAGCGGTTTACGGTCTGCCCGAAGTCAATCGCGAGGCGATCAGGGGGGCGCGGCTGGTGGCGAACCCCGGCTGTTATCCGACGGCGGTGCAACTGGGTTTCCTGCCGCTGGTCGAGGCGGGGGTCGTCGATGTGGGCGGGCTCATCGCCGATGCGAAGTCCGGCGTTTCCGGCGCGGGCCGCAAGGCCGAAGTGAGTTCGCTGTTCTCCGAAGCGTCGGACAACTTCAAGGCCTACGGCGTCGGCGGCCATCGCCACCTGCCGGAAATCCGCCAGGGACTGGCGCGGGCCGCGGGCCGCGGCGTCGGCCTGACCTTCGTGCCGCACCTGACACCGCTGATCCGTGGCATCCACGCTACGCTCTACGCCCGCATCGTCAAGGAAGCCGATTTCCAGG
>JBAWHH010000598.1:0-2469 GCA_049593715.1 Rhodocyclaceae bacterium | reverse complement strand
GGCGTGTTCATCGAACGCGGGCAGAAGTAGCCGCGGCAGGCGTGGACTGCGGCATCAGGCCGCCGCCACGCTCACCAGCGTCGGCTGCAGCACCCGCAGGATGTCGTGGGGGTGAACGCCGACCAAGTAACCACGCCGCCCGCCATTGATGTAGATCAGCGGCAGATCCAGGATCGATTTCTCCATGAAAAGGGGCAAAACCTTCTTGGTGCCAAACGGCGAAGTGCCGCCCACCAGATAGCCGGTGTGGCGCTGCGCCACTTCCGGCGCGCAGGCTTCCACCTTTTTCACCCCGATCTGCCGCGCCAGTTCCTTGGTGGAAACCTTGCGATCGCCGTGCATCAGCACGATCAACGGCTTGTGCGACTCGTCTTCCATCACCAGCGTCTTCACCACCGCGTGTTCCGCCACGTTAAGTTCTCGGGCAGACACCCGCGTGCCACCGTGCTCCTCGTAACGATAGAGATGGTTCGAGTGGGCGAGGCCAAATCGCTTGAGGAACTTGGTCGCCGGTGTTTCTGGCGTCTGGGTACTTTTGTCCATGAGACGATTCTAGCAACGCGGCGGCTCCAGACCTAGCACGGCCCTTGCTTGGGGCTAAACGGGCCCATGCTACAATTACCGTCTTTTCCCCCGGCCGTTTCCCATGTCCCGCCCCCTGCGCAACATCGCCATCATCGCTCACGTCGATCATGGCAAAACCACCCTCGTCGACCAGTTGCTCAAGCAGTCGGGGACGTTCGCCTCCTACCAGCACGTCCAGGAACGAGTCATGGACTCGAACGACCTGGAGAAAGAGCGGGGCATCACCATCCTCGCCAAGAACTGCGCCATCCAGTACGAGGGCACCCACATCAACATCGTCGACACCCCCGGCCACGCGGATTTCGGCGGCGAGGTGGAGCGGGTGCTGTCCATGGTGGATGGCGTACTGCTGCTGGTGGATGCCGTCGAGGGGCCGATGCCTCAAACGCGCTTCGTGACCCGCAAGGCGCTGGCGCAAGGGCTAAAACCCATCGTCGTGGTGAACAAGATCGACCGGCCCGGCGCCCGGCCGGACTGGGTGGTGAGCCACACCTTCGACCTGTTTGACAAGCTTGGCGCGACGGAGGAGCAACTCGACTTCCCCGTGGTCTATGCCTCAGCCCTGAACGGCTACGCCATGCTGGATGCCCGCGTGCCGGGCACCGATATGCGTCCGCTGTTCGAGGCCATTCTCCATCACGTTCCCCGCCCCGCGGTGGATCCGGATAGCCCGCTGCAACTGCAAATTTCTTCCCTCGACTATTCCAGCTTCGTCGGCCGCATCGGCATTGGCCGCATCACCCACGGCCGGCTGCGGCCGCTGCAGGACGTTCTGATCATGAAAGGCCCGGACGATACTTCGCCGGTGCGGGCGCGCGTCAATCAGGTCCTGACCTTCGAGGGTTTGGAGCGGGTATTGACCGATGAAGCCGAAGCCGGGGACATCGTCCTGGTGAACGGCGTCGAGGATGTCGGCATCGGGGTCACGCTGAGCGATCCAGCCAAGCCGTCCGCCCTGCCGATGCTGACGGTGGACGAACCGACGCTGACCATGAACTTCCAGGTCAACACCTCACCCTACGCGGGGCGGGAGGGCAAGTTCGTCACCAGCCGGCAGTTGCGCGAGCGCCTGCAGCGGGAACTGATGAGCAATGTCGCACTGAGGGTGGAAGAAACGGCCGACGCCGACGTTTTCCTCGTCTCGGGCCGCGGCGAACTGCACCTCACCATCCTGCTGGAAAACATGCGGCGCGAAGGCTACGAGTTGGCGGTTTCCAAGCCGCGGGTACTGTTGAAGGACATCGGCGGCCAGAAATGCGAGCCGTTCGAGTTCCTCACCGTGGACGTGGAAGAGACACACCAGGGGGCCGTGATGCAGGCGCTGGGAGAACGCCGCGGCGATCTGCAGGACATGCAGCCGGACGGCAAAGGCCGCGTGCGGCTGGAATACCGCATTCCCGCCCGCGGGCTGATCGGCTTCCAGGGGGAATTCCTCAATCTGACCCGGGGCACGGGCGTCAAGAGCCACGTCTTCGACGACTACGGCCCGATGAAACCGGAAGTGGCGGAACGCCGCAACGGCGCGCTGATTTCCGCCGAACAGGGCGAAGCGGTGGCCTACGCCCTGTGGAAACTGCAGGATCGCGGCCGCATGTTCGTCAGCCCCGGCGAGCCGGTGTTCGAAGGCATGATCATCGGTATCCACTCCCGGGACAACGACCTGGTGGTCAATCCGGTCCGCACCAAGCAGCTCACCAACGTCCGCGCTTCAGGCAAAGACGAAGCGATCATGCTGACGCCGCCGATCCAACTCACCCTGGAGTCCGCCATCGAGTTCATTGCCGACGACGAACTGGTGGAGATCACCCCCAAGTCCATCCGCCTGCGCAAGCGCTTCTTGAAGGAACACGAGCGCAAACGCGCCGCCCGTGCGCCCGCCTGAGC
>JBAWHH010000597.1:0-7622 GCA_049593715.1 Rhodocyclaceae bacterium | reverse complement strand
CTCGGGGGCTGGCGGTGCAATCAGGCGCACCATCAAGGTTTCCACCGGCGCAGCAAGAGGCTGGAGGTTCGTCGAAAACACCAGCGCCAGCATGCCGACGTGGGCGGCGACGACGATGGTGAGACCGGTCGGCGACAGGCGGCCCATCGGCACGCCCACCGGGGCGGGCGCGCCGGGGGCGAGCCGCAACGGGGGATGAAGGGGCTGGGTGGTGCTCATGATTGGCGATCGGCGGCGCATTGCTGGCCGGCGCAGCGGTTCACTTCGACCGTGACGTGGTCCAGGCCCGGGATCTGCGCCAGCAGGCTGCGGTAATCGTCGGTGGCGCGGGGGGCGTGGGATACCAAGGAGACGATGCAGGCGCGGCTTGCCGGCCCGACCCGCCAGACGTGCAGGTCCGCCACTTCGTGGTCGGGCAGGGTTTCGATAAGCGCGCGCACCCGGGCTGCGGTTTCCCCGTGGTCCTCGGCGTCGAGCAGCACCCGGGCGCTGTCGCGGCCCAGATGCCAGGCCCAGCGGCTGACCACCGCCGCGCCCACCAGGCCCATGAGGGGATCGAGGAAACGCCAGCCGAACAGCACGCCGCCGGCGAGGGCGGCAATGGCGAGGACGGAAGTCAGCGCATCGGCAAGGACGTGGAGATAGGCCGCCTTGAGGTTGTGGTCCACGTGCTCGTGGTGGTCTTGGTCATCCTGTTCGGCATGGGGATCGTGATGGTGGTCATCCAGCAGCCAGGCGCTGGCCAGGTTCACCGCCAGTCCCAATGCCGCCACCACCATCGCTTGTCCATAGTGGATGGGCACGGGCTGGAACAGGCGCAGCATCGATTCCCAAACCATCCACAAAGCCACCAGGCCCAGGAGCAAAGCGCTGGTGTAGCCCGCCAGAGCACCGACTTTTCCGGTGCCGAATGTGTAGCGGGCGTCGCCGGCATGCCGGCGGGCATAGGCGTAGGCGAAGGCGGTGAGGCCCAGGGCGCCGACGTGGCTCGCCATGTGCCAGGCGTCCGCCAACAGGGCCATGGAGCCGGTGAGCCAGCCCGCCGCCAGTTCCACCACCATGGTGGCGAAGGTAAGGCCCACGACCCAGCGCGTGCGTTGCTCGGCGCGTCGTTCGGAGGCCGTGCCGAACTCGTGGCCGTGCTGCCACAGGCTCAGATCGTGGGTATGCATGGCCTAGATCCTCTCTTCACCGACCCACTCGTACAACTCGACCGTTTTGGGCGCGCATTTGCCGCAACCGCCGCTGCAGGCCGTGCCGGCGGGCAGGCGGCGCACCCGGCCTTTGCGCTCCAGGGTGGACAGCATGGCCTTCAGCGCGTCGGGTTCGGTGTCCAGGCCGTGGGCCATGTCGGTCACGCTGGCGCGCTTGTGCTGCTTGAGATAGTCATTGACGCGGGACAGGATCATCGTCGTCTCCTCAGACTCGTTGCGGGGCCGGCAGCGGCAACGCCCCGTCGCGCCCGGCGAACCAGCGCATGGTCAGGAATGCCGCCGCCAGACCGGCCAGGACGATGGCAATCCAGGCTGCCGACTGATCGGGATGGCGGGCGTAGATGGCCGCCTGGTAGTAAAGGGTGGCCAGGCCGTAGGCGACGCCGGTGGTCCACAGGGCGACGAAAGCCGTCCAGCGTGCCCCGGATTCCTGATAAACCGCGGCGATGGCGGCGGTGCAGGGGAAGTAGAGCAGGATGAACAGCAGGTAGGCAAAGGCTCCCGCCGCGCCGTCGAAGCGGGCAGCCATAGCACCGAAGGTGCCGGTGGAGACTTCCTGCTTTTCCGCCACCGCGGCCTGGTCGCTCACGTCGCCCACGCTGACGCCCAGCGGGTCGGCCCATTTGCCCAGAGCTTCCGCCAGATTGGCCGGGATGGTGGCGAGGGCTTCCGTCAGTGCTGCCGCCAAGTGGAAGACTTTCTCCGGTGCGGTCTCTTCGCCCGCTGCCGCGGCGTCGCTCGCCGCCAGGGCGGTGTAAGAGGCGTTCAGGGTGCCCACCACCGCTTCCTTGGCCAGCACGCCGGTGAAGATGCCCACCGCGGCAGGCCAGTTTTCTTCGTTCAGCCCCAGAGGCGAGAACGCGGGCGCGATGCTGCGGCCGATTTCGGCCAGCACTGACTTGTCGCTGTCTTCATTGCCGAAGCTGCCGTCCGTGCCTACGGCATTGAAAAAGTTGAGCACCAGCACCATGGGCACGATGACGCGGCCGGCGCGGAACATGAAGCTCTTCAGGCGATCCCAGGTGTGGATCAGGACACCCTTCACCGTGGGCAGGTGGTAGGGCGGCAGTTCCATGATGAAAGGGGTGGCTTCGCCTTTCAACAGAGAGTGCTTGAGGATGAGGCCGGTGAGTACCGCCACGGCGATGCCGATGAGGTAGAGGCCGAACACCACGTTCTGCGCGCCGCTGGGGAAGAACGCGGCGGCGAACAGTACATACACCGGCAGCCGCGCGCCGCAGGACATGAACGGTGCCATGGCGATGGTCATCAGCCGGTCGCGCCGGTGTTCCAGCGTGCGGGTGGCCATGATCGCCGGCACGTTGCAGCCGAAGCCGACGATGAGCGGCACGAAAGACTTGCCCGGCAGTCCGACCCAGCGCATGAAGCGGTCCATCACGAATGCGGCGCGGGCCATGTAGCCGGAATCCTCCAGCACCGACAGGAAGAGGTAGAGGAAGCCGATCACCGGGATAAAGGTGGCCACGGTCTGCAGCCCGCCGCCGATGCCCTTGGCCAGCAACACGCCGAGCCATTGCGGTGCGCCGGCCGCGCCGAGCAGTTCGCCGAACCCATCCACCAGCAGCGCGCCGGCGGCTTTGTCGAAGAAATCGATGAAGGCGCCGCCGATGTTGATGGTGAACATGAACATCAGGTACATCATGCCGAGGAAGACCGGAATTCCCAGCCCGCGGTGCAGCACCACGCGGTCGATGCGGTCTGTCAGGTCGCGGGTCACCAGGCCGGTGACCGTTACCGCTTTGTGCGCCACGCGGTTGGCCAGGCCATAGCGCGCATCGGCGACCATGATGTCGAGATCGTCGCCCAGGGTTTGGGCGTTGCGGGCTGCCTCGGCGGCCAGCGTGTCGCCGGCGGCCCGGCGGGCCAGATCGTCGCCTTCCAGCAGGCGCACGGCGAGCCAGCGCGGCGACGTGCCGGTGGTTTTGGCGGCCGCCTCCAGTTGCGGGACGAGGCTGGTGATGGCGTCGTCGAGTTCCGCTTGATACTCCACTTTGGCGCAGGAGCGGGGAGGGCGGTCCACCGCCGTCTGGATCGTTTCCTTGAGGAGGTCGATGCCGGTACCTTCGGATGCGACCACCGGCACCACCGGGCAGCCGAGTTCCCGCGCCAGGGCCGCGGCGTCGACTTTCATTCCCTTGGCTGCGGCCACGTCCACCATGTTCAGTACCACCAGCAGGGGCACGCGCATTTCGGCAAGCTGGCTGGTGAGGTAGAGATTGCGCTCCAGATTGGCGGCGTCGACGATGTTGACGATCAGGTCCGCCTCGTTGGCATGGACGTAGTCCCGCGCCACCTTCTCGTCCAGAGAGATGTCTTGCCCGCCGACGTCGAGGGAATAGGTGCCCGGCAGATCCACCACTTCGAAACGGGCGTCGCCGCGGCGGTATTCGCCGAGCTTGCGCTCGACGGTGACGCCGGGCCAGTTGCCGACCCGCTGTTTGGCGCCGGTGAGGGCATTGAAAAGGGTGGTCTTGCCGCAGTTGGGGTTGCCCACCAGGGCGAGTACGTGGGTCGATTTCATGCCAGTTTCTCCACCGATACGGCGGCTGCCTCGTCCTTGCGCACCGACAGGGAAAACCCGCGCACGCGGATCTCCACCGGATCGCCCATGGGCGCGACGCGGGTCACGCTGATCTCGGCGCCCGGCGTCAGCCCCATGGACAACAGCTTGCGGCGATAGGCGCCGCCGCTTTCCAAATAGCCGGCCACCCGGGCTCGGTCACCTACCTGTAATTCGTTCAGTTTCATTTTTTGCCACTCCACGAGTAATTCTGTTCTTGTCCGGTTCAGCGACTGCGCAGCGCGCGCGGTTGCGCGATGAACCGGGTGACCCGCACCCTTCACGATTCCCCGTCCAGGCTTACCACCAGGATCTTGTGCGCCATCCCGAAGCCGAGGCCGAGCCGCGTTTCGCCGCGGCTGACCACCATGCCGCCGCCGCGCCGCTGGCGGACATTGAGTTCGCTGCCGGGATTGAGCCCCATTTCGGTCAGACGCTTGTCCAGTCCAGCGCCCCCGAGCAGGGCGACGACGCGCACGCGCGAGCCTTCCTCGGCCATGCTCAGGGGGAAGCTGGAGCCAGTGGTCATGGATCAGAGCAACGCGCCGATCAGACGGGTGGCGGTGCGCTGGGCCAACGCCCCCACCAGCGCTTTGCCGAACACGCCGGCCAAGTTGTCGCTACGCGCAGCACCGTGGTCAGTGGCCGTGCGCGGCGTCGCGGGCGCCGCCGCACACTGCATACAGCCCGCCTCCTCCAGGGCCGCCAGCAATTCGGTGTGATTGCGGGCGCTGGGGTCGTAATGCACCGTGAGACTGCCGGCGCGGGGATTGATGCGGACCAGTTCGACGCCTTCGGTGGCCTGCAGCAGGGCAACGGCCCGGCGGGCGCAATCGCCGTCACAATGAAACTGGCTGCCCTTGATGCGCAGCCGGCCGGGGACGTGATGGAGATACTTGATCGTGGTCATGGGCGGTGCTCCTCTGGCAAGACAAAGGGTCGATTGGATGGCAGGGCTTCTCCGCGTTCGAACAACGGCAAGGCTGACGACACGCTCTCCTGAATGATCGTGACTCTCATCATGGGGTCGAAAAAAGCCATGTTGATGCGCTGAGCCGTCAGTGGGCGGCCGGGGCGGGGATGGCCGAGCGCCGGGCGGACCGGCCTTCCGGCAGGGTCGTGGCGCGCGCGCCGGCCAAGGCGCGCAGCAGCACCGCCAGCGTCGTGCCGTTGTGAAGCACGGCGCTCATCACTGGCGACAGCCAGCCGAGCACTGCCCCGGTCAGGACCGCGGAATTTACGCCGACGGCGATGCGGAAATTGCTGCGGATCAGCGCCAGGGTGCCGGCGGCGATTTCGCGCGCTTCGGCGATGGCGCTCAGTCGGTCGTCCAGGAGCACGATGTCCGCCGTGGCGCGGGCAATATCGGCGCCGCGGGGCATAGCCAGCCCGACATCGGCCACGGCCAGGGCCGGCCCATCGTTGATGCCGTCGCCGACGAATGCGACCTTGTGGCCGGTTGCCTGAAGCTGGCGGATGATCGCGGCTTTTTCTTCCGGGGCGACTTCGGCATGGACCTCGTCCAGCCCCAGTTGTGTCGCCAGCGCCTGAGCTTTGGCGCGCCGATCGCCGCTGATCATCACCAGCCTGGAGAATCCGAGGGCGCGCAGGCGCCGGACGGTATAGGCGGCGTCGCCGCGCAGGGTGTCGCGCAGGGCGACGACGCCGATCGGCTCTCCGGCATCCGGCCCGGTGGCGGCACCGACGTAGAGCAGGGTTTTGCCTTCTTCGCCCAGCCGCCCAATGACATCGCCGTGGTCCTCGAAATGGATGTGATGGTGCTCTTCGAGGAAATGGCGGCTGCCGATGATGACCCGCTGGCCATCCACCTCGGTGGACAGGCCGTGGGCCACGAGGTAGTCCACCTCGCCGTGGGTGATGTGTTTGAGGTCGCGCTCTTTGGCGGCGTCCACGATGGCCTGGGCGAGGGGGTGGCTGGCGTGCTCTTCCACGGAAGCGACCAGAGCGAGCAGGGCGTCTTCGCCCAGCGGCCGGGCGCCCAGGGCCACGACGTCGGTGACGAGCAGTTCGCTATGGGTCAGCGTGCCGGTCTTGTCGAACACGATGGTGTCGGCAGCGGCGAGTTGCTCGATCGCGCTGCCGCCGCGCATCAGCACGCCGGCCTGGGCTGCCCGGACCATGCCGGACTTGAAAGCGACGGGAGTGCCCAGCTTCAGGGCACAGGAATAGTCGACCAGGAATACCGCTTGCAGCCGCGTCAGATCCCGGGTCGCGGCGTAAACCAGGCCGCCAGTGGCCAGGGTGAGCCAAACCCGCTGATCCGCCAGTTCATCAGCCAGACGCTGGGTCTCGGAGCGGGTGCCGAGGGAGGAGCGGATGAAACTGGCCACGCGGGCCGTGGTGGTGTCCGCGCCGACCCGCTGCGCTTCGACGCGGATGCGGCCTTCCTCCACCACGCTGCCGGCGATGACCCGCTGGCGCACCTCGCGGCAGACCGGCAGATCTTCCCCGGTCACCGCCGCCTGGTTAACCAGCGCAGTGCCTTCAACGACCCGCCCGTCCACCGGGATCGTCTCGCCGATGCCGACCACGACCGTCTCGCCAACCTGCACTTCGTCCGCCGATACCTGGAGCAGTTCGCCCTCCCGCATCACCCAGGCCGGCGCCGGGGCCGGCTGCAGCAACCGGCGCAGGAGGCGGTCAGATTTACGCTGGGTCTGCTGTTCGAGAAACTCCCCCAACGCCAGCAAGAGAGCGGTCAGGTTGGCGGTGACCAGCTCACCTTTGAGGGTGGCGAGACCGACGGCGAGCGCATCGAGGGCCTCCATCTTGATGCCCCGCTCCAGCAGCGTGCCGGCGCCGCGCGCCAGCAGCGGAGATACGTTGGTCAGGGTAAGCAGTTGGCGCTGGGGCGCCGGCAGAAAAGGTGCCAGCGCCAGAGCGACGGCACTGGTGACCATGGGCGCCATCTTGCCCGAGGCGCCCACCGACGATCCGCAATCGGGGGCAGCCGCGGGCTGGAAAGCCGTCAGGCGAGCGAGCACGGCCTGGCGGTTGGCCCGTTTCGGATCGAAGGCGACCACGACGCTGGCGCTCTTGGGGTTGATGCGAACGTCTTTGACGCCGGGCACCACCTCTAGCCACGATTCCAGCCACGCCGGCTCGCTGGCGCGCAGCGCCAGTCCGGGCATGCGCACACGCAGGCGGGTCGCCGTCTCGTGGACGACTTCACAGTTTGCGGCGTGGTCGAGCATGGATCAGTCTTGCGTGGAGGCAGCGCGGGACGGCGAACGCTGACGTCCCAGATCCAGGGCTTTGCCGACCAGGTAAACCAGCGCGGCGCCCGCCAACAGGCCCACCAGCCAGCGGTCGGCCTTGGCCGCCGGCTGCTGGCTGCGGTTGACGCCGGTGGATGCGTAGCCGGGAGTGATCACTCGGCGGCCTCGGCGCGGATTTCTGCCTCGGCGTCGTGGAATCGCTCTTTCATTTCCTCGACGCCCCCCTGGAGCAGGCTCCAGACCTTCACCGTGCCTTTGATGAGGCCGCGCTGCACGTTTTCGTTGGTCAGCAGGTAGGTTGCCGCGGCGCCAATCAGCAGGCCCTTGAGGAAGCGATCGTTGCTGAAGCCGAGCAGGCCGCTGCTCTGCTGATACTGGGTGTTGTAGCCGGGATAGGTTGGGTAAGTGGGGTAGGCGTGGTAGCCCATCGCTTGCTGATGCTGGCCTTGTCCAGGGGCCATGCCTTGTCCCATGCCTTGTCCCATGCCGAAGCCCGCCTGGGTGCCGGGATAACCGCCGGCTTGGGGGAATGAGGAGAAGTGGGGGTGGTTCGAGTGGTCCATGAGTGCTCCATTCAAAGGTCTAGGG
>JBAWHH010000596.1:0-1521 GCA_049593715.1 Rhodocyclaceae bacterium | reverse complement strand
CAGCAGCGACGTACCGGAAACCACCGGTATCAGCAGCGGCGCCGGAGCCACCAGGGCGGCCACGAGAGGCAACGAGGCGCCGACCGCAAAGGTCGCCGCCGAGGTGAACGCGGCCTGCACCGGATTCGCGCTCAAAGTGCCATTCATGCCCAATTCGTCGCGGGCATGGGCGCCCAGCGCATCGTGGGCCATCAATTGCCGCGCGACTTGGACCGCCAGCTCCGGGGCGAGCCCACGCTGGACGTAGATCCCCGCCAGTTCCCGCTGTTCAGCCTCGCTATCCAGGCTCAGTTCCGCGCCCTCCCGCGCCAGGTCCGCCTGTTCAGTATCGGCCTGGGAACTGACCGAAACGTACTCGCCGGCCGCCATCGACATCGCCCCCGCAACCAGTCCGGCGACGCCCGCCAGCAGCAACTCGCTGCGCGCGACATTGGCTGCCGCCACGCCCACCATCAGGCTGGCGGTTGAGACAATGCCGTCGTTGGCACCCAGCACGGCTGCACGCAGCCAGCCGATGCGTTCGGTACGGTGGGATTCGCGGTGGGCTTTACGGACCATGGCGCCTGGCGCGTTACGCTGTAATTGGGGTTTCCGCGGCCGGCACAAGCGTGGCTGAGAGATCAGGCCCGGTTCCGGTCGGATACCACATTTGAGCGGGTGAGTTGTCCAGTCGTCAGCATATGGGCTTCTTCTCCTTCATCCAAGCGTGTTGTTCGTCGAAGGCACCTGTACAAAGCGTTCCGCCCGAAACGCAAGTCGTACGCCAAATGGCGCTTGTCGACCGGCGAAGAAAAGCCCCGACTCGCGGGGCTCCCCTTCGTCAATGCGGTTGCTGAAGCGGGTTAAGCAGCCTTCCTCGCGGGCGGGGTTGCCTGCGCCGTCATCCGGGACGTTGTGTCGCTGGCTGCCTTGATGTTGGCTTCGGCCAGGCCACTCATCTGCTGCGCAAAATTCTTGAACATGTCGAACCCGGCGGTCCAACCCGTACCGGCCGTCGCCCCCGCCGTGATGGCCGAGAAGTAGGACGTCATCAGTTTGGTGGTTTCCTCTTGAGCCTGGGCAGCGATTTCCTGCACGTGGTGAAGGTAAGCGGTGACCCTCTGCGTCGCCTGCCCGCTCGAGAGATTCCAGAGACCCTGCAGGTCATTGAGGTCTTTGGTATGTGCCCACGCGTTGGAAGCAGTGCTGCTCTCCTCCAGCGCGGCGCGGGCGGCATCCAGGTTCACCGTCGTCAGGCGTTCGGCGCTGGAGAAGGCGATCTTGGAAAGTGCCATGAAGGCGTTCGTGTTGGCATTGACGACGTCCATCTGTTCCGTATTGGTCTTGAACATTGTGTTTCTCCTTGCGGGGGTCGCTGCGTGGATTGTCTTGTGGCGGAAGAATCGAATTGCGCATCGCGTTTTCCGCCGCAGGCTTTTTGGTGCGTCGCAGCACGCCAACCCAGTGTGGCCCCATTGCGCCGAGAGTCAAGGTTTATATTCTTTTGTCAAAATTGCTGAAGTCGTTCCGCATCTCGTCGGG
>JBAWHH010000595.1:0-3113 GCA_049593715.1 Rhodocyclaceae bacterium | reverse complement strand
GGATAGATCAGCAGATGCAGCAGCTTGCCACCGAAGGCGTGAGCGAAGCGTATGCCCTCATCGATCGCATGATGGCTTCACCAGTCCAAGTCCTTCTTCCCGGCGGAGAGCTGCTGTCCTTGCCTTGGAAGACATGAACGACTACCGCAAGGGCAATCGGAGGCTACCAAATGCCACCGTCGGGTCTGGAACCTGCAGGAGACGATC
The DNA here is from genome assembly GCA_049593715.1 of Rhodocyclaceae bacterium. Taxonomy (GTDB): domain Bacteria; phylum Pseudomonadota; class Gammaproteobacteria; order Burkholderiales; family Rhodocyclaceae; genus JBAWHH01. Next base: position 2,906 of record JBAWHH010000595.1, on the reverse strand, counting down.
GAATGGCAGCTTCCTGGGCCCCGCGTGGACTACGGCTTGTGGCCGGGAGCGGGGGCTCGCAATGCTCGCCGCAAGCGGTCGTTCGGGCTTCGCGTTTCGAGAGAGCCAGCTTCCCACCAGCTCCCGCGGAGATAGACACCAGCCCCCCGTCATGGGTGGAGCGACGAAAACGCCGGGCAAGCTCACGACCCCTGGGCACCATTGAGCCAGACCTCGGGCGGCCTTCATTCATTGCGGAGCCTTGCCTCCAGCTGAGCCGATTGCGCCAGAGCAAACAGGGGTGCTACTCTAGTGACACCTTTGGAGGGGCCTTCCCATGTCGACCACGTCATTGAAGCTGACGGATGAACTCAAGCAGCGCGCCGCCGCGGCCGCACAGAGCCAAGGAGTAACCCCCCACGCATTTATGGTTGCGGCAATCCAATCAGCAACGACAGCGGCCGAGCGACGGGCCAACTTTGTGGCGGAAGCGGTTGCTGCCCGCACGGACATGCTCGAAAGTGGACAGGGCTATGATGCTGATGAAGTTCACACCTATCTTCGCAGCCGTGTCGCCGGAAAGGAATTGGCCCGACCGAAGGCGAAGCCTTGGCGCGGCTGATCTATTCGGAACGGGCGCTGGGGGATCTGGAGCGTCTCACCGATTTTCTGATCGAGGCCGATGCGGTAGCTGCCGGCGAGACGGTCGCCCTTATTGAGGAGGCCGTGGAGATTCTGAGGCGTCATCCATTGATTGGCAGACCTGTCCAGTCTGGGTTGAGGGAGCTAGTAATTTCCCGCGGTAGTACCGGTTACGTCGCGCTATACAGCTTCGAGGTGGCGCAAGATGCCGTCCTAATTCTCGCCGTTCGCCATCAGCGTGAGGCCGGGTATTGGACTGAAGATGACCGGGATGAAGGCTAAGATTCGCACGATCGCGGTTCCAAGAATGGGACGTCGAGGAAGTGTCGTCTCCGGATCGGTCCCGAACCGCAAACACGGTCGTAGCGCTCATTGACCCTTCGTGCCAAGTTCAACGGCCGGTGCCGGCCACATAGCGGTAAGAGTCGGCGCGTGCCCGACTGACTCCTCTGGCCGACCCGCTGCCCGTGAGGCACATCTTCGGATTGCGGGTCTGCTCAGTAACCTGCCGTTGAACCTCCAAACGCCCGAGCGTGGGGACGGGGTCGGCACCGGTCGACCATTCGCTGTTCTTCGGCCAGCGGGAAATACGCCAACAGGCTGAGGGCATTCCACGAGCCAGATTCCACGCGGCGGCCGACGCGCCACGCAACAGCGCCGTTTTGAGGCTTAAAAACATGTGGCCCGGAAGATCTCACGAAGATCCCGCCGACGAAACCCCGCTCGCTGAGAATCCCTGGCTTATAGGAGCCTCGAACTGCAGGCAGCCGGCATTGACTGCGCCGTTGGATGGGGCTCGGTGGCCCCCTCGTCGAGGTCCGTTACTCCTTGGGGGAGCAGCGATCGGTCATGACCATCGGACTGCTTGGTCACGGCGCTGGACTGAGTAGTCGCGGCGACTGGAATGCGCATCGGGGGATCAGGCCCGCCACACCGGCCCCACAGGCGGTCACCGTGGCTGCGGATCGTTGCGAGGGCGCGGAAGGCTTCGCGTCCAGCAATCAGGCGCTTGTCGCTGGACGGCGTTGCTCCCGGCTGGGGGCCCCCATGTTGCGCTTGCCCCAGGGCCGCGTCGGAACGCGAATGCGGCGCGCTCGAACCGCGCGCCTGGGGCAACGGGAATGGATCACGCCTTGCCTGCAAGCACCTCCCGATAGCTCGCGGCGATGGACTTGTAAAGCCTGCTGAAGTCCTTGAGAGCCTCTTGGACCGTGTCGGGATCTGCGTCCTGCTTGAGGCTTCTTCTGTCGCCATTCCCGTATCGCTCTAGGCTTTTCATGATCTCGGCCGGATCCTCCAGGGACTTCGCCAGCTTGGTGTCGCGGAACTTCGGATGGGCCTTGAGTTTCTGCAGGTTGCCCAGGTTCTGGCTGATGTCCCGGCCGCCGTTCGCCATTTCGCGGTTGTAGGTGTCCACATCCGGCGAAGCTTTGATCTTCTGGATGACGGCTGCCCCCTTCGCCATGCTGCTGCGGAACTTCGCCGAGAAGCCTAAAACGAACTGCTTCATCGCAGCTTCTTCGTTTATCGCTTTGCGTCGGTCTGCCGAGGCTTCGTCCAAGCCATTTTCCTTCTCCCGCCGCTTTATCGTTTCTCCCACGATGGCGTTGCGTTCTTCCTTCTTCAGGAAACCGTCCAGATCATTGCGCGCGATGGCCACAACGGCCTCTGCCTCCGTTTTCAAGATTCGCACTTGCCGGTAGGTGTCGGGGAAATGCGTCTTTAACGAGCCCGCCGTGAGGCCCATGACCAGGTTTTGGCCCACCACATGATCGAGTAGGCCGATGTACCCCTTTTTGGCGCCCTCCAACTTGGCCAGGGCCGCCTTGGCCGCGCTGGCTTTGTCGGAGAAACGTCCCCGTCCCTTCTCGCTGTAGTTCTGGAGATCGAGTTCCTCGAACTTCTCCAAGCAATCCACGAGCGGTCCGGTTTCTTTCCAGGGCTCATCCAGCAGGCTTTTCAGCGCGTTAGCGTCCTGCCTGGAAAATCTGTCTGCGGCGTTCTTGACTTCTTTCGAGAACGTTGCCGAAGCTTTGTTGAAGGTGTCGCGCCATTGCTGCGTCAAATTGCCTGCCATCGCCGTCTCCTGTGAGTGGTGGGGGGCCGGAATCGAACCCGCCGCACCCCCTGTTAGCAACTTGCGCGCCAATCTGCTAGGCGGGTAAATAAGCCCATTATTTCAGGCAGATGTCACTTGCGCCGCCACCAAGTAGCACGGCGCGGCGGCTGTGACGAAAGTTGCGCGAGACCGGCGTCAGCAGCGGACCCGCGCAACTTTCGGAAGA
>JBAWHH010000594.1:0-2609 GCA_049593715.1 Rhodocyclaceae bacterium | reverse complement strand
TTGTTCTCCGTCGTTCCCGCGCAGGCGGGAACCTATTTGTGCATGGCGCTTGGCACCGCCGATGGATTCCCGCTTTCACCGGATTGACGTTTTTTGACGCCACTTCTTTCAGCGCGACAGGGCCAACAGCTTGCCCCTTTTCTTGGGTTCGAAAACAGCTTCTCAGGCTTGAAAACAGCTTCCAAGATTTCTCCCAGCCCTGAACCCGCGGAGGCAGCTCGGGCTCGTCCGACCGTGAGGGCATCGACGCTCGGCCCGAGGCCAGTTGCAGGGGTAAAGCGCATGGGCTTCGAGAGCGGTTCGAGCCCCTCTGGCTTGGCGATGGTGATCCGGTGACGCGTGCCGGCTCCTCGAGGATCCGCAGCGCTTTCCCTCGGCGCGGTTCCTCGACGGATGGATGGAACTGGGCGCCGTGAACGCCGTTACTCGTTATGATCGTAGGTCTGAAAGCCGGCCATTCTTACCAGTGCGTCGCGCTTGGCGGCGGTGTAGTCGGCTTGGGCCATCTCTTTGACCAGGGATAGCAGGCTCGTCTTGGGTTCCCAGCCGAGCTTCTGCTTGGCCTTGGTGGGGTCGCCAAGCAGGGTTTCCACCTCGGTGGGCCGGAAGTAGCGGGGATCGACGCGGACGATGACGTCGCCGACTTTGACTCGGGTTTCCTTGCCGGTCACGGTTTCGACGATGCCCACCTCGCTTTCGTCTTCGCCTTCGAAGCGAACCTTGATTCCCAATTCCTCGGCGGCGAACTGCACGAACTGGCGCACGCTGTATTGGACGCCGGTGGCAATCACGAAGTCTTCGGGCTGCTCCTGCTGCAGCATCAGCCACTGCATTTCGATGTAGTCGCGGGCGTGGCCCCAGTCGCGCAGGGCGCTTAGGTTGCCGAGGTAGAGGCAATCCTGGAGGCCGAGGGCAATGCGCGCGATAGCGCGGGTGATCTTGCGCGTGACGAAGGTTTCGCCGCGTACTGGGCTCTAGTGATTGAAAAGGATCCCGTTGCAGGCATACATGCCATAAGCCTCGCGGTAGTTGACCGTGATCCAGTAGGCGTAGAGCTTGGCTACCGCATAGGGGCTGCGCGGGTAGAACGGCGTGGTTTCCTTCTGTGGGACTTCCTGCACCAGGCCATACAACTCCGACGTGGAGGCCTGATAGAACCTGGTCTTCTTTTCCAGCTTGAGGATGCGGATGGCTTCGAGGATGCGCAGGGCGCCGACGCCGTCCGCGTTGGCGGTGTATTCGGGCTCTTCGAAGCTGACCGCGACGTGGGATTGTGCGGCGAGGTTGTAGATCTCGTTCGGCTGCACCTGCTGGATGATGCGGATCAGGCTGGTGGAATCGGTCAGGTCGCCGTGGTGGAGGATGAAGCGGCGATCACTGACGTGCGGGTCCTGGTAGAGGTGGTCGATGCGGTCGGTGTTGAACAGCGAACTGCGGCGCTTGATGCCGTGGACTTCGTAGCCCTTTTCGAGCAGAAATTCCGCCAGGTAGGCGCCATCTTGTCCGGTGATGCCGGTGATGAGTGCAACTTTCTTCGCTTTGGAGTTCATGTCTTTTGACGGGCTGGTGGTTGGCCTGGGTTATTTGGCAATCGGGCTCTGACGCGGAGCAAGGTAGTCGGCGTAAGCGTGCTGCAGCCCCTCCTTCAGGCCGATGCTGGCCTTCCAGCCCAGCCGCTCAAGCCGGCCGCTATCCATGAGTTTTCGCGGGGTGCCGTCGGGTTTCGTGCGGTCGAACGCAATGTCGCCGCGGTAGCCGACGACTTCGGCGACGGCTTGAGCGGCTTCGCGGATCGTCACGTCGCTGCCGTAGCCGACGTTGATGTGGCTGAGCATAGGCTGGGTGTTGGCGTCGTAGGTAGGTTTGTCCAGGTTCATCACGAATACGCTGGCGGCGGCCATGTCGTCCACGTGCAGGAACTCGCGGTACGGGGTGCCGGTGCCCCACAGGGTGACGTTGCCGGAGGCGAGCATTTCGCGGACGTCGGCCGGGATCTCGCCGTAGCGTGCTTCGTCCGTCAGGATGCCTTCCTCATCGCCCCCTTGTGCCAGCTTCGCCAGATGAAATTTGCGGATCATTGCCGGCAACACATGGCTATTGCCAAGGTGATAGTTGTCGCCTGGGCCGTAGAGATTGGTCGGCATGACGCTGCGAAAGTCGCATCCGTACTGGCGGTTGTAGCTTTCGCAGAGCTTGATGCCGGCAATCTTGGCGATGGCGTAAGGCTCATTGGTGGGTTCCAGTGTGCCGGTGAGCAAAGCGTCTTCGCGCATCGGCTGGGGCACGGCTTTCGGGTATATGCAACTTGAACCGAGGAAGAGCAGCTTTCTGACGCCTGTGCAATAGGCCGAATGGATGATATTCGCCTCGATCATCAGGTTTTCATAGATGAACTGGGCTGGGTAGGTGTTGTTGGCGTGGATCCCGCCCACCTTTGCTGCGGCGAGATAGACCTGGTCCGGCTTTTCCTGCTCAAAGAAGGTACCCACCGCAGATTGCCGGGTGAGATCCAGTTCGGCTGACGTGCGCGTGACGATGTTGTCGCAGCCGCACGTTGTCAGCCGCCGGACGATGGCCGAACCCACCATCCCCCTGTGCCCGGCAACATA
>JBAWHH010000593.1:0-4546 GCA_049593715.1 Rhodocyclaceae bacterium | reverse complement strand
TCCGCACGCTCGCGGACCCATCGCTCCTCACCCGCAACGACAATGCGATGCTCGATGTCGTAGGGCGCGCCTTGCAGCGCGGCTGACCACTCCCGATTCACCCGCTCCCTGTCCTCCGGGTGGACACACGACAGGAACGTCTGGTACGAGAGGGGTACGCCCTCGGGAATGCCGAAGATCCGATGATTCTCCTCGGACCAGCGCAGCGCGTTGCGCTGCACGTCCAGCCGCCAACTGCCGATCCGACCCACGGCCTGGGCGTGCTTGAGGTCCGCTTCACTTTCCTGCAACGCAAGTTCGGCACGCTTGCGCTCGGTGATGTCACGGGCAAAGCCGACGGTGCCGATGAGACGTCCCTCGACCGTGATGGGCGATTTGTAGGTTTCGAACCAGCGGCGCTCCCCCTCGGTTTCGATCAGTTCCTCCACGTGCTTGCTTTGGCCCGTCGCGAGAACCGAGCGATCGTCCGCGCGATAACCTTCCGCCAGGTCGGGAGGGGCCACATCCAGATCGTCGCGCCCGATGACCGAGTCCGGGGATGGCCATCCAGTAACGCTGGCGAAGAACCGATTCACCGCGATGTACCGGCTGTCCCCATCCTTGAGCCAGACCATGAACGGGAAGTTGTCGAGCACTGCCTGCAGGGACTGCTCGCGCTCTCGCAGCGCCTCTTCAATTCGCTTGCGGTCCGTCAGGTCGATATCGACGCAGAACATTTCCGGATCCTGCCCCGGAACTTGGACATAGGCGTGGCTCGAATAGACGGCAACCCGCGAGCCATCCTTGCGCATCAGGCAAAGCTCCCTCGCGGGAATGGGCTGGCCGGTTTCGAACATCGTCCGTATGTCCAACCGAACGGCTTCACGCATCTCCGCCGGAATGATCAGATCGAGGAGACTGCGCCCCACGGCTTCCTCCGCCGTGTAGCCATAGAGCCGTTCCGAGGCCTGGTTCCAATAGCGGGTCGTCGTATCGGGTCCATATCCCTGGACGGCCACGGAGGGGATATCCTGGAAAAGGCGGCGAAGACGCGTCTCGCTCGTTTGCAGGGCAGCGTCCCGTTGCCCCAGGACCGCCATTAACTGATTGAAAGTCCCCACCAACTGCCCGATTTCGTCGCGGCCGCAAGGTCGCAGGGGAGGTATGGGCTGGCCGCCCTTCGCGGCCAACGTGAGTGCCCCGGCTGCGGCAGTCAGCGGGGCGAGTTGGCGGCGCAGAATCCACCAGGTCAGCGCCACGGTGGCGAGGCTGAGCAGCAAAGTGACGAAGCGCATGCGTCGCTGCAGGTCGTCAATCGGCGCAAACGCTTCCCGGGATGGCAATACCGCCGCCAGGATCCAGTTCGCGACGGGGATTGCCATTACGGACGCCAGCATTTCGCCGCCCTCGGCATCGACCATCAAGTGGGTGCCTTCGTCACTGCGCATCAAGCGGTCGATGTCGGGGGACGACAAGGACGCTTTGCTCCGTCCCCTCTCGGTGGAGGCGACCACCAGGCTGTTCTGCGGCGAGATGATCAGGTAGGTGCCAGTCTTGGCATAGGGCACGTCGTGAATCGGATCGAGGAAACTGGGCGCGCCGAGGTTGATCGAGCCGGTGAGCACGCCAATGACTCGCCCCTTCTCGTTGCGAATCGGCGCAGCCATGTCGAAGGCGACGCGCGTGCGTCCCTTGCCGCGAACGGGGCGCCCGATCTTTGCCAGCCCGGTCTCCAGCACGGCGGTGACGGCAGCGAGGTCGATCTCTTCGCCGCCGCGTTGCTCTCCGGTTCCCGGGACTTGCGCAACGACGGCACGATCTGGCCGGTAGGCCCGCCCGCCGCCATTGAAGAGATTGTGGTACGCGGACCGGTTCGCCAGGAAAGACTGCATGGCCGCAGGGCCTTGCTCCATGGCCTGCGCAGATAACGCCGCCAATCTTTCCAATGCGTTCAGGCGGAGAACCAACTCATTGTTTACGTGTGCGGCAAACACCGTCACCGTCGACATCTGCTGCTCGCCCAGCAGATGGCGGACATCCTGTCGCAGCATGTTGCTCGCAAAGAAAGACAGCGACCAGATCGCCACCAGAAAGACACCCAGCGTGGCAAGGGTGAGTTTGGTCTTGAGAGAATGCCAGGGTAGAACCGCCGGTAGCATGATGGCCTTCTGCGAAGGGCATTGTTTTCGCTTCGCGGGAAAACCGTCGCTCAGCCGGTTTCCACACGACGAATAATGCCTTCATGGTAAGGCAAAATGCCGAGGGATTTCGATTCGCGAGCGCGCCCCGCGCTCGGCGGGCCGGGTGAGATCGGCGTCGCTCCGTTGCCGGCCTCCTGCCGGCATTGAAAACCTTCTTCCCGCTGCCTAAGCTGAAATTGCGTATCGCATGGGCCGCGCAATGCGGTTCGGAGACTCGGCTGACGCGGCCAATGGCGGTGGCGCAGAGTGAGACAGCTCTGACACTCGATTGGAGGTGGAAGATGAGCCTGATGAGCCTTTCCAGAATGGTGTGGTCGGAGCGCGAAGGCTGGCTGGAACTGCAACGAGATCATCCGTCCGTGGCAAAGCTGTGGCTGGCCTTCGTGCTGCCGATGTCCCTGATCCCGCCGGCGATGTTCGTCTTTTCTGCCCTGGTCTATCCGGGGGCGGTGTTTCCTCAACTGGAACCCCAGATGTCTTTGAGGGAAGCCCTCATCGTTGGCGGCGCCTTTTTCCTCGCCGAACTGGCGATGGTGCAATTGATGGCCCTCGTCATCACCCAGGTTACGGAGCTATCCGGCGAATCCACGACGTTTCAGCAGGCCTTCACCCTCGCCGCGGTGGCCCCCACGCCGCTGTGGGCGGCCGCCCTCGTGCTGATCTTGCCCAGTGCGTGGCTGGTCGTACTGATGATGGTTGTTGCCTGGGGAGCGTCGGTCGCTTTGATCTGGCATGGAGTCGGTCCCTTGTTGGGGATCGGTGATCACGCGAAATCCCGGCTGATGGCCAGTTTCATCACCACCACCGGCGTCATGGCGTGGATCGGCCTGATCATCGTGCTGGTGATGCTGTTGAGCATGATCATGGGGTTCCGGTGAGCGCGCGTGTGCCGGTACTTCATTGGGCGGCCTGCCGAGGGCCGGCATGGCTATGGCAGCGAGTGGAGGCTTTCCCCAGCGAAAGCCGGGAGCTTTGGCTGGAACTGACGGGGGCCTCTTGCCAATGGGAAGAGGAGGCGTGGGATGTTCATGATTCGCAACAAGGAAACCGGCCAGATCGTTCCCCTGTTTGCCGAGGGGCAACACGCGCATCCGTCGTGGGCCCATGAGCAGTGCGGAACCGGCTCGGAGTCCGACCTGAAACTGACGATCGACCATCTGGACGTCGGCGACTTTGTGCGGCAAGGCGGGGCGGAGAATGCGTTCGGCGTGTTTCTTGAAGTGCCGAACGGCGCCCTGGCCTGGAAGCGCGCGGACCCTTTTCAACCCGCACGCTGGATATTCGACGAAGAGGATCTGGTGGAGGCGGCCGAACTGGACCCCGAGATCGTGGTCCGCGTGCCGGACGAGGCATAGCGCACTGCACGGAGGATTGCTCCGCACAGCCCGCCAGCACCGGCTGGCAGGCGTTCCCCTCCCCGAAGTGCCCGCTCCTTGGGGAAGCGGCAGCAGCTTACAAGTTCCGAAAGGCACTTGTTCGCCACTGCCGGTTTCACAAAAGTTACCAGGCGGGTTGGCCCAATAGCGCGACAACGGCGAACCCCGCAACGTTCGAGTATTCGCTGTCCATCACATCGGCTGTGTCGTGAATTCCCCCGTTGCTCGGATCAATGCCGCCGATGATCCAGTCGATCGTTCTGTCGGGGGCCGGCGCGCCCACGGCTTGCGCTGCCATGACGTAGATAATCGCGCTAAGGCTGAAACCCGGATCCCCGCGAAACAGCTTGAGAGACCCATCACGTTGCACGGATCTATTCAGCCACTGGTAGGCAGCAACGTTTTGGGTATTGGCGCCAAACACCCACGGCACATAGCCTTGGGGGAATACTCCATCGAATTCATCCAGCTCCGTATCAGGCGGGCTCAGTTCGTCGCGTCCAATTGCATACCGCCCTTGTTGGGGAAGAAAAAAGACCCTATTCACATTGCCTTGAAGATGGTTAGCCGCCGCGAGATACTCTTGGGTTCCGTACAGCAATGCCCCTGCCCGCATTCCAAGATAAACGTCGCCTTGGTCCGCTGTGTATTCGTAGCGCCAGAGGACCCATCGCCCGCGTCTGTTGAGCTGCCATGAACTCAGCGAAAAGCCATCCCTGCTCCAGTTACGCGTAAGCACAAAGTTCAAGGCTGCTTTGGCGTTCGCTTCATATCGCTTCGCAAACACGTCACTTCCTGTCACCCGCTTATGCAGGTAAAGCAGATAAACAAAGAGCGAGCTTGTCGCATCAACGCCGCGAACGTCCCGGATCCCCCCGCCCGGCGATGTGGCAATGCGATTGTATGGCGGTACTCTTGAGTAGGTGTAATACCAGCTTCCTTTCCAGTTCGGATCGGTCATTTCTTCTCTCGCCGCGAGCCACGCAATGC
>JBAWHH010000592.1:0-4053 GCA_049593715.1 Rhodocyclaceae bacterium | reverse complement strand
GTGGTCCCGCGTGTTCGAACGCTCGTTCAAGCCCCGTTTCCAGCAAGCGACCGAAATGCCGCCACTGGCGTACGTGCACACCCTGCGCATCGAAGAAGCCAAGCAGATGCTGGAAGCCGGCGATTCCCGGGGATGCGGCGGGGCCTGGCGTGAGGCGGGCCGCCGGGCGCATCACGCGGTTTCGGTTTCCTTGGTGCTTGTCCCGGCGGCCGTGGGTCATTTGCCGAAGGGCGACGGCCGCGGTGTGCGGTCCGAAGACGGCGGCAGGATCGGCAGGGTGAACTTGGGCTGTTCGCCGGTGAGGGTCTTGAGGAAAGCGACGATCTTGGCATTCTCCGCGTCGGAGAATTTTTTCCCGAGCTGCAGCCGGCCCATGATGTCCACGGCTTCCTTGAGGGTGTTGGCGGCGCCGTCGTGGAAATACGGGTAGGTCATTTCGACGTTGCGCAGCGTCGGCACCTTGAAGCTGAAGCGATCGATCTCCTTGCCGGTGACGGCGCTGCGGCCTTCTGCCGGGCTCTTGGCCTTGTACGGCGCCACGATGCCCATCTTCTGGAAGGAACTGCCGCCCACCGCGGGGCCGTTGTGGCAGGCCACGCAGCCGCTGTCCTTGAACAGCTTGTAGCCCGCCAGTTCGTCGGCGATGAGGGCGTCCTTATTGCCGAGCAGCCACTGGTCGAAGCGGGAATTGGGCGTCGCCAGCGTCTTTTCGAATTCGGCGATGGCGCTGGTCACTTCGTCGATGGTGATCTTGTCCTTGGCGAAAACCTGCTTGAACTCGGTCACGTACTGGGGAATGGATTCGAGCACGCTGACCGCCAGGGTGTGGCTGAAGGCCATCTCCCCGGGGTTGGCGATGGGCCCGCCGGCCTGGGCTTTGAGGTCGGCCGCGCGGCCATCCCAGAACTGGGCGACGTTGAGGCTGGAGTTGAGCACCGTCGGCGCATTGATCGGGCCCTGCTGCCACTTGTCCCCGATCGAGGTGGGGATGTTGTCCGTGCCGCCCATCGAAAGGTTGTGGCAGGAGTTGCACGAGATGAAGCCGGACTTGGACAGGCGGGGATCGAAGTACAGCTTCTTGCCCAGTTCCGCCAGGGCGAGATTGATCTGCTTGATCGGTTCGATCGGCTGGATCGGTTCGTCGGTTGCGGCCCAGGCGTTGAAGGCTGCCGTCGCGGCGAGTGCGGCGACCAAGGTTCGTGTTTTCATGATGCTCCTCTCGCAATGGACAACGGGTAGCACGGCAAGATATCCCTTGGCCGGCACTTCGCGTTGATCCAACTCAACGGCCGGGTGCGGTGGTTTTCCACTACCTGGGCCAGGGGAAGCGCGGTATGGCCGCATCGCTCTGGAACGGTATCGGAACGGCCCTGCTTCCTGCGCGAAGGGTTTGGGCATATGTCTATGTCTCGCCGCGAAAGGCAACTTGAATTCCCGATTCTTCCCGCATAGATTGAGGGGGCGGCATGTTTTGTCGCGGTGATGACTTCTCTTGCGGAGGGTGATCCATGAAACCGTTTTCCGCTTTGGTCTTCAGCAGTCTTGTTGCGCTGGTGCTGGTGGGATGTGACCCCAAGCCCGAACCGGCGGGCCCCAAGCCGGACACTGGGGGAGGGAAGGAGGGGGCAGTCTGCGGCGGGATTCAGGGGCTCCCGTGCGGCGACGGGCTGTTTTGCGATCTCGGTATCGGCCAATGCAAGGTCGCCGACGCCCAGGGCGTGTGCAAAGCGAGGCCGGCGATCTGCACCAAAGAGTTCCGGCCCGTCTGCGGCTGCGACGGCAAGACTTACGGCAACGCGTGCACGGCTGCGGCCGCGGGCGTTTCGATCGACCATGATGGCGAGTGCAAAGCACCGCAACCCGTGGCTTGTGGCGGCATTGCGGGATTAAAGTGCCCGGAGGGGCAGGTATGTGTGGACGATCCGGGCGACACCTGCGATCCGAAACAGGGTGGCGCGGACTGCGCGGGCCTCTGCCAGCCTGCCGGTGGCGGCAAGAAGTAGCCGCTGCGAGGGGTTTGTAGGGAAGCTGGCGGCGCGAACGTCGCCCGGGCCGAGCCGATCCGGTTTCGCGCCGGGCGCCGTACTGAACTTCGTTACCCGCGATCGGCTCAGGGCGCCAGCCGCTGCTTCGACCAGGCGCCGTCCGGCTGCAACCGGTAGGCGATCCGGTCGTGGAGGCGCGACGAGCGGCCCTGCCAGAATTCCCAGTAGTCCGGTTTCAGCCGGAAACCGCCCCATTGCGGCGGGCGCGGCGGGTGCAGGCCAAATCTGAGGCCGAACTCCGCGACTCGGGCAACGATGACGTAGCGGCCCCCGATCGGCTCGCTCTGGGGCGACGCCCACGCGCCGATGCGGTGGTCCAGGGGGCGGCTGGCGAAATAGGCGTCCGACTCCGCTTCGGAAACCTTTTCGACCTTTCCCTCGATGCGCACCACGCGCTCCAGTTCGGCCCAGTGAAACTGCAGAGCGGCGAAAGGGTTGGCCGCCAGTTCGCGGCCTTTGCGGCTGGCGTAGTTGGTGTACCAGACGACGCCGCGCTCGTCGCAGGCCTTGATGAGGACCGGCCGGCAGGACGGCCGGCCGTCGGCGCCCACCGTGGCTAGCGTCATCGCGGTCGGTTCGGTCAGATCGCGTTTAAGGGCGTCGGCCAGCCACGCCTGGAACTGCGCCTGCGGTTCGGCGGCGGTCTGGTGTTCGTCCAGTTCTCCCAACTGATAACTCTTGCGCAGGTCCGACAAAGGGACTTGGTCGCTCATGCTTCATGTCCTGCGTCACTGTAGATACGGCATTTTTCGCGGGAAGAACGATTTAGGCAATTGCGGCTGTTTCGGGCGATGGATCAAAGAGCCAGCACTTGCCCTTGCGGAGTCAAAGGATCGCCCGATTGATCGGGTAGGCGTAGGGCGATTGCTACCTCGCCGGTCGTGCAGGGATGGACGCGCGAGTGCCCGGATCTGTCCGATCTATCCGGCGATTCAGCGTGACATCTTGGCAAGACCGTCTGCGGTGGTGCCAACCGATGCGTACCCCATCCCGCGCCGCCGCGGGATGGGGGTGCCTTCCGCAACAAAGCGATAGCGGCCCTACTTCGGAATCGGACCCGAAATGTTGAGGTTGTAAGTTCCTGTGGTTTCGCGATCGGGGCCGGAAATCTTGGAGTGGATGGACAGAGTATGTTTCCCCGGTCTGAGCGGCTCCAGGAACACGAAGTACCCGTCGGCAACGCCAAGTTGCGGCGATCCTGTCAGACACGTGTCGAATCGATTTAAGTCAGCGGCAGCGGTGAACCCGAAAAGGCCCGTCCTGATGCGCCTGACCGGGGCCGCGCGCTTGTCCAGTATTGCATCGTAGGTGGTGACCCCATCGATGACGCTTGTTGCCCCCTCGGCCAGAAAAGCTTCGAGGGTCTGGCGCTCGCCCGGTTGAAAGCCGGGATCCGAAACACAGGGATAGTCGTTGAGGTAATTGATTACCGGCAAGAGTATCCACTTGCCGGCTGGCACGGTGCACGAACGCTCATAACTGAGATTGTCTCCGATTGGACCACCGATGAACCACACGGGGCCCTCCTGATTGATCCCGCATTGCGTTCCATCGGTGTCGTTCGTCGGGCCGACGCCTTGCGGTATGGACATCCACCAACGCCACCACCGAACGGTCCAATCCGCTTGCGTCACGCCGAGCACGTGCTGGCTCGGTGACTCCGCTGCAACCGCCACGTCCACGCTCGACCGAAATCGGGTCTGCGCTTGAAGCGGCGAATCTATTGCCGATGCTCCGTCGGTGCCGGCCAAGGCGGTGTCCGCCGCGACAAGGCTGCAGCCGATGATCAGTGATTGCAGCAGCGCCGCGCATTCGGCCCGACAATTCTTTTCTCCCATCCTTTTCCCCTTTCACTCAAGGCCCGCCGTGGGTCTAGTAGACTGCGCTTGGCCGTTTCGGCCAACGCTCCACTGACCGGGCCACGGCCAGCCCGATGATCACCCCATGTTGATAAATTCCGTTTGCGCCGCGGTGGTCTCCGAGCGCAATTGCGAGCGTAATCGAAGGC
>JBAWHH010000591.1:0-5434 GCA_049593715.1 Rhodocyclaceae bacterium | reverse complement strand
CATCGACACCTCGTCCGGGTAGGCGGTGACTCATGTCCCGCCACTTCGGCAGGCCTGGCGGGCTGTAAGAGATGGCGGCGGGCGGGGTGACGCGTGGGCTATAATGCCCGTTTTTTCCCAATGCCCGCAACGATGGTTGTCGATCTCAAGTCAACGGTGGCGGACCTGCTGCGGCAGGCGCTGGAGGCCGTCGCTCCCGAGCATGCGGGTGCGCCGATTCTGCTGGAGCGGCCCAAGCAGGCTGCCCATGGTGACGTGGCTACCAACCTTGCGCTGCAGTTGGCCAAGTCGCTCAAGCTGGCCCCGAGGGACGTCGCCGCCCGCATCGTCGCCGAACTGCCGGCCTCTCCCTGGGTGGAGAAAGCGGAAGTCGCGGGTGCCGGTTTCATCAACCTTTTCCTCACCGCTTCGGCCAAGCAGCAGATCGTGCGGGCGGTTGCCGCCCTGGGCCATGATTTCGGCCGCGCCAAGCTGGTGCAGCCGGTGAAGGTGCAGGTGGAGTTCGTGTCTGCCAACCCGACCGGGCCGTTGCACGTCGGGCATGGCCGTGGCGCAGCTTACGGCGCCAGCCTTGCCAGCCTGCTGGAATTCGCCGGCTACAAGGTGACGCGGGAGTTCTACATCAACGACGCTGGCCGGCAGATGGATATCTTGGCTTTGTCCGCCTGGCTGCGTTACCTGGAGCTATTCGGCTTCAACGTTGCGTTTCCGCCCAACGCTTATCAGGGCGGCTACGTGCGCGACATGGCGGCGCAGATCCGCGAGGCCCATGGCGAGCGCTACGTGCGCTTCAGCGAAGCGGTGATGGCGGGGGTGCCGCCGATGCCCCCTGCGGAGCGCAAGGATGGGGAAGCCGATGCCGCCCGCGAGGCCCATCTCGATGGCCTCATCGCCAACGCCAAGGAACTGCTGGGCGACGATTTCACCTACGTCCACCACCACGTGCTGACTGAGCAACTGGCGGACTGCCGGGAGGATCTGGCGGAGTTCGGCGTGCACTTCGATACCTGGTTCTCGGAAAAATCGCTGTTCGACACCGGCCTGATCGAACGCGCCCTGGCGCAATTGGAGAAGCAAGGCCACGTTTATTGCCAGGATGGTGCCATGTGGTTCCGCTCGACCGCCTTCGGCGACGAGAAGGATCGCGTGGTCAAGCGCGAAAACGGCCAGTTCACCTATTTCGCCTCCGACATCGCTTACCACCTGAATAAATACGAGCGCGGCTTCGACAAGATCATCGACATCTGGGGGGCGGACCACCACGGCTACATCCCCCGTGTACGCGGCGCCATCCAGGCCTTGGGCCTGGACGCGGCCAAGCTCGAAGTGGCTCTGGTGCAGTTCGCCGTGCTTTATCGGGACGGACAGAAGACGTCCATGTCCACACGTTCCGGCGAGTTC
This sequence comes from Rhodocyclaceae bacterium, assembly GCA_049593715.1. Taxonomy (GTDB): domain Bacteria; phylum Pseudomonadota; class Gammaproteobacteria; order Burkholderiales; family Rhodocyclaceae; genus JBAWHH01. Next base: position 4,033 of record JBAWHH010000591.1, on the reverse strand, counting down.
GTCACCCTGCGCCAGTTGCGCAATGAGGTGGGCAACGACGCGGCACGCTTTTTCTACGTGCTGCGCAAGTCCGACCAGCATCTGGACTTCGATCTCGACCTGGCCAAATCCCAAAGCACCGAAAATCCGGTCTATTACGTCCAGTACGCCCACGCGCGCGTCTGCTCCGTGCTGCATCAATGGGGCGGCAGGGTGGCGAACCTGGCCGACGTGGATCTCGCGCCGCTGGTTAGCGGCCATGAACTCGCACTGTGCGCCCGGATCGCGGAGTTCCCGGAGATCATCAGCAGCGCGGCGCAGGATTTCGCACCGCACCAGGTCGCCTTCTACCTCAAGGAACTGGCGGCCGATTTTCACACTTGGTACAACGCGGAACGCATCTTGGTGGACGACGCGGCGTTGCGCGAGGCGCGCCTCGCGCTGTGCACCGCCGTCAGGCAAGTCCTGCGCAACGGCCTTCAAATGCTCGGGGTCGGCGCCCCCGAGGCGATGTAAAGGCGTCCCGTGGCGCGCAGAAAAGCGATCCGCACCGTCGGCCGATCGCGGCCGGGCGGCGGGGGCAGCACGATGCTCGGTATCCTGTTCGGACTGGTTCTGGGCATCCTCATTGCGTTGGGAGTGGCGTGGTACGTGAATAAGGCGCCGCTGCCGTTCCAGAGCAAGGCCGGCAAACCTGCTGCGCCGGCCTCCAAGCCTGCCGCGCCGGCGACCAAACAGAGCGAGCCGGCTGATACCGCGGATGAGCCGCCGCGTCAGGCAAAAGCTGCCCCTCCTGCGGCGCAGCCCGCCCAGCCGGCGCAACCCGCTACGCAAGCCACTGCCCCTGTCACGCTGCCGGGCAGGCCGGGCGAGAAGCCGGCGGAGCGTCCCCGCTTCGATTTCTACAAAATGTTGCCGAGCGGCGAAGAGCCGTCGGCAAAGTCCGAACGGCCGGAAAAGAAGCCTGAAGTGGCGCCGGCCCCCGCTCCCGCTCCAACTGAACCCACGTTTCTCCAGGCCGGCTCGTTCCAGAATCCCGGTGAGGCTGACAACCTGAAAGCCAAACTCGCGTTATTGGGGTTGGAAGCGGGCGTGCAAGCGACGGAACTTCCGGGGAAGGGCACCGTCCATCGCGTGCGCATCGGGCCCTTCACCAAGCCCGCCGCGATGAACCGCGCCCGCGCACTGCTCGCGGAAAACGGTGTTCAGGCCAAAGTGGTCAAGGTGAAATAGGGCGCGGGTGCGCCGACGCCGCGCTTTCGGAGAGGAAAAGAGATGGATCGCAGAAAATTCATGGGGCTGGGGATTGCCGGGGCAACGCTGTTTGCGGTCGGAGCGGAAGGTATCGCCGCCCTGACTGCGGGCAAGGACTATGTGGCACTGTCTCAGCCGCTGCAGGTGGATAGCGGCGAGAGAATCGAGGTGGCAGAGTATTTCTCGTATAAATGCCCGCACTGTTTCGACCTCGAGCCAGCCATGGAGCGGTGGGTAAAGACGCTGCCCAAGGATGTCGAGTTCCGTCGCCAGCCGGCGGTGTTCAGCCGCGGATGGGCGCCGGGAGCCCGGCTGTATTTCGCCCTCGAATCCCTCGGCGAACTGCCTCGGCTGCACAACAAGGTGTTCCAGGCGATCCACAATGATCGCGTTGATCTGGACAATGAAACCGTCCTCCTGGACTGGATGGTCAAGCAGGGCGTCGACGGCAAGAAGTTTTCCGACACGCTGAACTCATTCACCGTCCAGTCCAAACTGAAGCGCGCCGAACAACTGTCGCGCGAATCGAAGATTACCGGCGTCCCTTCCGTCATCGTGGATGGCAAGTACATGACCTCGGCGTCGTTGACCGGCAGCGTCGAGTCGATGTTCTCGGCCCTGGATCAGTTGATCCAGAAATCCCGCAGCGAGCGCAGGAAAAAGTAGCGTCCAGATGGCCTTGCAGACAGGCGCCGGTCGCGCGGTTTTCATCACCGGCGCTTCGAGTGGTCTGGGCGCCGCATTGGCAGCCCATTACGCCCGGTCGGGCCGGCCCGTGGGCATGGCCGGCCGCAGTCGGGAGCGGCTGGAGGCCGTGGCTGCGGCGTTACCGGGCGACCCCGACCTCTATCCCTTGGATGTCGGCGACACGGTGAGCTTGAGGTCTGCGGGGGAGGATTTCATTGCCCGCCATGGAACCCCCGGCATCGTCATTGCCAACGCCGGCGTCTCCGTCGGCACTCTGACCGACTACCCCGAGGACCTCGCCGCATTCGAGCGTGTGCTGCGGACCAACGTCCTCGGCATGGCGGCGACCTTTCAGCCGTTCCTCGCCCCCATGCGACACGCTGGCCGCGGGCGCCTCGTAGGTATTGCTTCAGTGGCGGGGGTGCGGGGTCTGCCGGGCGCGGGGGCGTACTGCGCCTCGAAGGCGGCGGTGATCACCTATCTGGAAAGTCTGCGCCTCGAACTGCGCGGCAGCGGCGTGCGGGTGGCGACCATTTGCCCGGGCTACGTCGAAACGCCGATGACAGCCGTGAACGACTACCCGATGCCATTCCTGATCAAAGCGGACGAGGCGGCGCAGCGCATCGCCCGCGCCATCGACAGGGGATCCAGCTACGCCGTCGTTCCCTGGCAGATGGCGGTGGTCGCCAAACTGCTGCGCCTGCTGCCGAACCCGTTGTTCGACGCGCTGTTCGCCCGCGCCGGGCGCAAGCCGCGCGGGTTGCCGGTCTGACGCGCCCAATCCTTAGCGGAAAATCACCGTCCGCCTGCCGTTGAGCATGATGCGGTGCTCGCTGTGCCATTTGACGGCGCGGGCGAGGACGACGCACTCCACGTCGCGGCCGATGGCGGTGAGAGTGTCGGGATCCATGGAATGGTCCACCCGGGCGACGTCCTGCTCGATGATGGGGCCTTCGTCCAGGTCGGTGGTGACGAAATGGGCAGTGGCGCCAATGAGTTTGACGCCGCGCAGGTGGGCCTGGGCGTAGGGTTTGGCACCCTTAAAGCTGGGCAGAAAACTGTGGTGGATGTTGATGGCGCGGCCGGTCAGCGCGTTGCATACGTCCGCTGACAGGATTTGCATGTAGCGCGCCAGCACCACGAGGTCGATCTCCTTCTCGGCCACGATCTCCATCAGTCTGGTCTCCTGGTGGGCCTTCTTCTCCTTCGTCACCGGCAGGTGATGAAACGGCACGTTGTAAGACGCCGCGAGTTGGTAGAAGTCCATGTGGTTCGATACCACCGCCGCGATGTCGATGGGCAGATAACCGGCGCGGTAGCGGTACAGCAGGTCGTTGAGGCAATGGCCGTGCTGGGACACCAGGATCATCACTTTCGGTTTCGTCGTCGCATCGTGCAGGTGCCAGGTCATCGCCATGCGTTCGCCGAGTTCCCCGAATTCCTGACGCAGCCTGGCGATGTCGAACTCTGGCCGGTTGATGGAGAAATGCACGCGCATGAAAAACAGGCCGGTCTCCGCGTCGTTAAACTGGTCGGCATCGATGATGTTGCCGCCCCGTTCGAGCAAGAAGCCGGAAACGTGGAAAACGATGCCGGTGCGGTCCGGGCAGGAGAGGGTGAGGATGTAGTTGGGCAGGGGGTTGGTCATTTTCTTGTTGGCTGGATCTGTGGGTTCGATTCGAATGGATTGAAGCATAGTCGGAAGTGGGACTCCGCGGCACGCTGCACCCAAACGGAAACGGGGGCTTGCGCCCCCGTCTTGCTGCCTTCCCTGCCGAGTCAGGCTTTCTTCTTCTGCGCGTCCAGGCGGAAGCTGGCGTAGGAGCCCGGGGCGTCTTCGATCACTTTGAGCTTGCCCTTGTTCGGGTCGCGCGGAGCGACCTTCTCCGTACCGTTCAGGTCGGTCACCCACCGGGCCCAGTCGTACCACCAGGAGCCGGGATTCTGCTGCGTGCCACTGAACCAGTCGTCAGCGGATTCCGCCAGTTTCGCCGCGGCGTTGGTCCAGTAGCCGTACTTGTTGGCCACCGGCGGGTTGATGATGCCGGCGATGTGGCCGGAACCGCCGAGCACGAAGCGTGTGGGTCCGCTGAAAAGCTGAGCGCCCATGTAG
>JBAWHH010000590.1:0-2345 GCA_049593715.1 Rhodocyclaceae bacterium | reverse complement strand
GATGTTGCGGCTGTCGCTGGCGTCCCGCACCAGGCCGGTGAAGCTGACCACCGCGCCGGCCTGGCGGCCATCCGAGGCCAGGCTGTCGAGTTCCCGTCCGACGTCGAAGTCTTCACTCTGCACGCGCACAGACATGTTCAACCTCCCGTCACCGGGGGGAAAAAAGCCACTTCGTCGCCGTCGCACAGGATTTTTTCCGGATCCGCGATACGCTGATTCACGGCGGTGCGCAGGCTTTTCCCCTCACTCAGTGCTCCCCAGGCGCCGCCGCGCCCGACCAGATGGGCACGCAATTGACCAACGGTCTCGACCCCGGGAGGCAGGTTGAGGTCTTCCCGGTCCGTTCCCAGGGCTTCGCGCAGCGCGGCAAAGTAAAAAATCTTCACAGTCATTGGACGTTCTCCTGATCGATCGGGACCAAGCGGGGCTTCAGTGTGCCCGAACGGCGGCCCGCGATCCACGCGCAGAAGGCTACACGCCGGGGCAGAACGAGTCAGCCGGCGGATCCGCCAACGCCAAGGTGGTCCATCACGAACGCGGCGATCCGCGCATCGTCGTTGATGTCCAGCAATGGCAGGTGCGTTTCGATCGGCGCATCGCTCGCCACGGCAACGATGTCGGGATCCTCCGGAAACAGCAGCGGATGGCCCACCTGGGGACGGAAGATCTCCAGCTTGGGCATGGGCCAGGAGCGGTAGCCCTCCACCAGCACGACGTCGCAGGGCGCCAGCACCGCCACGTGATCCTGCAGGGTGGGCACCGCCGCGCCGCGCAGTTCGTGCATCAGCGCCCAGCGCTGGTTCGACGTGACCATCACCTCCTGGCAGCCCGCCTCGCGATGGCGGTAGGAGTCCTTCCCGGGCCGGTCGATATCGAACCCGTGGTGGGTGTGTTTGATCAGGGCAACAGTGAGGCCGCGGCCGACGAGGCGGGGAATCAGTTTCTCGATCAGCGTCGTTTTCCCCGCTCCGGAATAGCCCGCGAAACCGAAGACCCGTTTCATCGCCCCTCCTCCGCCCCGTGGGTTTCATCGGCGCATTGGGCGCAGGGCACGGTCAGCACCGGGGCGAAGCCGCCGCCCGGCGTACGAAAGTTGGTGGTCTGCCCCTGATACAGCCGCGCCGCGACGAGTTGGACTTGGCCGCGATAAACGTAGTTGCGCAGATCCACTTTCAGGTCCACCGGCTCACCGTCTACGTCGATCCGGCGCCGGCTCGGCTCCACGCTGCCCTGGGCGACATAACAGCCGCCGAGGATCTCCTCGAAAACGCGGCGCGTCAGCTTGTCGCCCCGATAAGCTGCACGGCTGCCGAAACCCGCCGCCGGCTTGAAAAACAGCCGCCGGCGCTGTTGCCAGAATCGCTCCGCGTCTTCCCGCACGACCGTTTCGGTGGGCGGGATGCCGGAGAGCAGAACGTGCCGTGTCGCCTCGGCGACACCAAAAGCGGCCAGCAGCGCCTCGTCCGTCAGCGCCACCAGGTTGCGCTTGTCCGCATACAGCGCGTGGTGGCGTGGATTCGGCGTTACCACCGCAGCGTCCAGGCGATACGCCTCCCGTAGCGCCACGGCATTGGCGGCCTCCAGGCCGAAATCAGTAAGGCGGTTGTACACGAGGTCGATGCGCCGGTCACCCAGCCACAAGCCGGCATCGCGGAAAACCAGATCCTCCGGATCGCAGATCTCCGCTTCGAAACCATGGCGCTGGAACAGATGCTGGAACAGCACGAACTCGGGATAGAGGTACTGATCGGGAGGCGATTCGTCCACGATGGCGACGCGCCGCAAGGGGGTTTCGCCCCGGCAGCGCTGCCATTCCTCCAGGAACATCTGCAGAAAAACCTGCTCGGCCGACGCGCTGCCGACCGCGCCGGGCAGGGTTGCCATAACCCCGCCGCAACAGGCCTGCTGGGCCCGGGCGAGAACAGCGTTGAGCAAACCGCCGCCGGCGTTGGTGTTGATCTCAATCAGTTGCGGCCCGTTGGTGCCCAGGTGGAAGTCGTAACCCAGGAAAACCCCGGCTGCGGGCGAGGCAGCCTGAGCCGCCGCGGGCGCATAGGCCAGGACATGGCTGCGAAAGGCGGGATTGGCGACCACTTCTTCCACGGCGGCAACGATCGCTGCCATGCGGCGGATTTCCCCCGCGCCGACGAAAACGGCCGAATCCGAGAACAGGTGGGGCCGCCCGTGGTCGAGCAAGCGCTGAAGATCCGCGCCGCTTTCGTCCGCGTCCAGTTCCCGCTGCAACACCGTGCGATCGAGGGAAAAACACTGACAGACGCGGTTCAGGCGGGCGGCGAGTTCGCCCGAATCGATGGCCTGGCGCAGATCCGAGACGGGCGGTGGAT
>JBAWHH010000589.1:0-2684 GCA_049593715.1 Rhodocyclaceae bacterium | reverse complement strand
TTCGACACCTCACCCGAGCAAGGCAACAGCCTTGATCTGCGCCCACACCGGGGCTCCCGGCGCCAGCCCGAGGGCGCGGCAGGAACGGGCGGTGATGCGCGCGACCAGCGGGGAACCACCGGCGTCGAGCCGCACCAGCACGTGGGCCGGATTGTCCGTCGCACCGATCTCCACCACCGTTGCCGGCACGAGATTGAGGATGCTGGTGTCCGTCTGCCGCTGCAGCGTCAGGCTCACGTCGCGGGCATGGATGCGGCAACGCATGCGCCGGCCGGGCGCTTCCGGCCGGCGAGAGACGAAAATGGCCCCGCCAGGAAAGTCCAGCTTGGTCAGGTTGTCCGCGTCTTCGGCGCTGGATGGCTGGGCAATTACCGTATCGAGTACCACGCCGGCATCGTCGGCGAACACCGGCGGTAGGTCGAGGCGGGCGAGCGTGTCGGCCAGCGGGCCGGCCGCCGCAACCCGGCCGGCGTCGAGGAGCACCAGGTAATCGGCCAGCCGCGCCACTTCGTCCGGCGAATGGCTGACGTACAGTACGGGAATCGACAACTCGTCGTGCAGCCGCTCCAGATAGGGCAGGATTTCCAGCTTGCGGCGCAGGTCCAGGGCCGCCAGCGGCTCATCCATCAGCAGCAGGCGCGGGCTGGTGAGCAGCGCCCGGGCGATGGCGACGCGCTGGCGCTCACCACCGGATAGCCGATCCGGCGCCCGTTCCAGCAGCGCCTCAATGCCGAGCAGGTCCACGGCTTGATCAAAAACGACGCGGCGGACCCTGCCGTCGACCCGCTTCAGGCCATAGTCGAGATTGCGCCGCACCGACAGGTGGGGGAAAAGGCTGGCTTCCTGGAACACATAGCCCAGCGCGCGTCGATGGGTCGGGGCGTGGAAATCCCGGGTGTCGTCCTGCCAGACTTCGCCATTGACTTCGAGATATCCGCCCGGTGCGCGCTCCAGTCCGGCGATACAACGCAGCAGGGTGGTCTTGCCGGAGCCGGAATGGCCGAACAGCGCGGTGACGCCGCGGCCCGGCAGGCGGGCATCGACGGCCAGCCTGAAGCCGGGATAGTCCACCTGGAAGCGGGCATGGATGCCGCAGGCGTCAAGCTCTGCCGCGGCCATGATTGAATTGGTAAAGCGCGAACAGCACGACGAAAGAGAACAACACCATGCCGCCGGCCAGCCAATGCGCCTGGGCATACTCCAGGGCCTCGACGTGGTCGTAGATATGCACCGAGACGACCCGCGTCTTGTCCGGAATATTGCCGCCGATCATCAGCACGACGCCGAATTCGCCCACGGTATGGGCGAAGCCGAGGATGCTGGCGGAGAGGAAACCCGGCCGGGCCAGCGGCAGGGCGACGGTGAAGAAACGGTCCAGGGGCGAAGCGCGCAAGGTCGCGGCGACTTCGAACGGCCGCTCGCCGATCGCCTCGAAGGCATTCTGCAGCGGTTGCACGACGAAGGGCATGGAATAGAACACCGAGGCGACCACCAGACCGGGGAAAGTGAACGGCAGCACGCCCAGGCCCAACGCCTGGGTGAGTTGCCCCACTGGGCCGTTCGGCCCCAGCGTCACCAGCAGGTAGAAGCCGATCACCGTGGGCGGCAGCACCAGCGGCAGAGCCACCACGGCCCCCACCGCGCCTTTCAGCCGCGAGCGCGTACGCGCCAGCCACCAGGCGATGGGGGTGCCGATGAGCAACAGCAGCAGGGTGGTGACGCTGGCGAGTTTGAGGGTGAGCCAGACGGCACCGAGGTCCGCGTCGGACATGGCTGGGCAATCAGTGGCGGGAGAAGAAATCCTTCAGCTTGCACAGCGTGGTGGTGATGTCGAAACGCGGGTCAGGCAGCGCTTCGCCGGCAATCACTTTCTGCAGCGCCACGCGGGCGTCGGTTTCGCCGGTGAGAACAACCTGCGCCCCCCGTTTGGCCATGTGGCGGAAAAAACCATCCCCGGCGCTGCCCGCGACGACGACCTCGACGCCATCCAAAGGATGGGGGCCGCTGTCGTCGAAATAGTGGATGGCCTGTTCTTTGCTCAGCTCGATGCGGCTCGGCTCGGGCAACGGCTGGCCCGCCTGGCAATCGAAAACGAGCCAGTGGCGTGCCTGGCCGGCATGGCCGGACACCGTGGCGTAGTCCTTGGTGGGAATGGCGATTCTCAAGCGCGTGCTTTCCAGTAAGGCGGGTTAGTCGGCGAGGGGGGAACTGCGCTGCCCCTAGAGATCGTAACCGAAGGCGCGGATCACCGCTTTGGCCTTGTCCCCGGCGAGGTACTTCATCAGCGCCGCGGCGGCGGGTTTGTCTTTGCCTTTGGCGAGGATCACCGCGTCCTGGCGGATCTGGGCGTGGAGGTTTTCCGGCACGATCCAGGTCGAGCCTTCGCCCGGCTTGCCGTCTTTCACCACCTGGGACAGCGCGACGAAACCCAGTTCGGCATTGCCGCTGATGACGAATTGCTGCGTCTGGGCGATGTTCTCCCCCTGCACCAGCTTGGCTTGCAGCCCATCCAGCAGCCCCAGATTCTTCAGCGTTTCCATGGCCGCTGCTCCGTACGGCGCCGTCTTCGGGTTGGCAATGGCGAGGTGGGCGAACTCGCCTTTCTTCAGCACTTCACCCTTGGCGTCCACGTACCCCGGTTTGGTGCTCCACCACACGAGTTTGCCGATCGCGTAGGTGAAGCG
>JBAWHH010000588.1:0-3789 GCA_049593715.1 Rhodocyclaceae bacterium | reverse complement strand
CGCTTTCCGCTTCGCTCAGGATCGGGTTGTCGAGGAAGTTGGTGCCGATGTGGATGCTGCGGATGCGCCAGCGGCCGTCATCTTCCTTGGCGACGGTGGCGGTCCAGCGCGTCTGCAGGTCGTAAGGCCGGCCGTCGCTGAGGATGTATTTCTCGACGCCTTGGCCCCAGACGGTGCCCCAGGTCTTGTCGGCGGACAGTTCCGTCTTGGCGTCGGCCGCCAGCCGGATCTCCAACTTCTTCAAGTACCCGGTGGGGCCGAACCACTTCTTGAAATAGGCCGAAACGTCCGTCCGGCTGGCGAGGAATTCCTGGTTGATCGGCGTTGCCCGCACCCGTTCGCTCAGCACCGGCAACATCTTGTCGTAGTCGCCGGAGTTGATCGCCGTCTCGATCTGCGTCAGGACTCCCCTCAGTTCATCGTGGATCGCCTGATCCGCTTCCTGGCCGGAAGCCGGCAGAGCCGCGCCGGCCAGCGCGGCCAGCAGCAGAAATTTTCTTCTCATTTCTGGCCTCCCAAAAGTGTGCAACCAGCAGCGCAAGCGCCGCCCCGGTCACGACGTCGATGACGTGATGCTGATGCACCAGCAGGGTCGATGCCATCAGCAACGCCAGCCAGATTGCCAGGAAAACGCGCCCCGGCAAAGCGACGCGGCGGAAAATCGCCAGCGAGATCGCCGCCGAATAGACCACGTGCAATGACGGCACCAGGTTGTGCGGGTGATCCAGGCTGAACATGCCGGCGAACAGGTCGCGGTAGAACGGGTCTTCGGGCAGCACGCGGGCAAATCCGAGCCGCGCCGGCAGCAGCAGGAAGACGATTCCGGCGATGAGGGTGGAGGAAATCAACTCCTGCCCCAGACGCCGCAACTGCGCCGGTTCGAGGAAAAACGGCGGCGCGAAAAACAGGGCGTACATTGACAGGTAGATCCAGACGAATTCGGGTACGAATGGCACGTCGAGTTCCGCCGCGAAAAACAGGGGATGGGCATCCGCCCGCAGCGAAGTGAGCCAGTTCATCGTCGGGTAAACGCCGAAAAACGCGACGCCGACCCAGGCGGCCCAGAAGGCGAAGGCGGTGAGACGGCGGCGGAATGGCGCTCTGGGGTCTGGGCTCGTCAGTAATGAGTCGCTGAATGGATTCCGCTTTTGGTGAATCTGGGTCGGGTCGTGGCAATCGCGTTCCTTGAGCCGTATGTATCCCATGTGATACATTCTCCCGATGATCGAAGTCCGCCAGACCGCTGTCTACGCCGAGTGGTTCGCCAGTTTGCGCGACCGAACAGCGAAAGCGCGCATCGACATTCGCATCCGGCGGTTGTCGCTGGGAAACCCGGGAGATGTGCGGCCGGTGGGCGAGGGTGTCTCGGAACTGCGGGTCGATTGTGGCCCCGGCTACAGAGTGTATTTTGTCCAAAAAGGAGACGAATTCGTCGTCTTGCTGGCCGGCGGCGACAAGTCGAGCCAGGACCGGGATATCCGCCACGCCAAAGCGCTTGCGCGCGATTTGTAGGAGTACGGGAATGCCACACACAGTCACCACCGCATGGGATCCGGCCGAGCATCTCGAAACTGAAGAAGACATGGCTGCTTACCTGGAGGCGGCGTTGGAGGAGGGTGATCCCGCCCTTGTTGCTGCCGCCCTGGGCGATATTGCCCGCGCCAAGGGCATGACCCAGGTCGCCCGCGAAGCAGGTCTCGGGCGGGAAAGCCTTTACAAAGCCTTGTCGCCCTCCGGGAATCCGGAGTTTGCAACCATCCTCAAGGTAGTCGCGGCGTTGGGGCTTCAACTCCATGCGGCCCCGGCGAGCGCAAAGTCTGGTACGTAGTTTCTTTCCTTTCAGACAGGTCCGATTGTCACGGGCTGGCGCGGTTTTTGGTTGATCCGCCGAAAATGAGCCAAAATCGGTGGGTCGGGGAGAATTCTTCCATCATCCGGCCGACAGGAGCGTGGCGATGGCTTTAGATTGTCGGACATACATTTCGCGTGACGAAGGGATATGTGGCGGGGAGGCGGTCGTCGCCGGCACGCGGGTGACCGTTCGCACCGTCCTCGCCAGCCTGGCCGACGGGATGACGCCGGAAGCGATCATCGCGGACTTTCCGACGCTCACTGAGGCAGCGGTTCGGGCGGTCATCGCTTTTGCCGCAGTTTCCGCCGAGGAAGAGTTGCCGCGGCCCGCCGTGCCCGGCATTGCGTGAAGCGGCCCTGATTGAAGGGGCGGCCGGCCCTCCCACCGGCCCCCTTTCGATCGTCAGCCTTCCGCCACCGCCTTCCCTCCCCGCGGCGCTATCTGGTACCTGTCGAAGTTGCGGGTGCTCCACATCGCAGCGGCGAGCAGGCCGAAGAGCAGGCCTGATCCCATCACCAGGGCGTTGTCTTCCGAGACGAGCAGGCCGTAGAGGGCGCCATAGAGCACCGCCATCAGGGCGCCGAACGCCGTGCCCCGGCGCCAGCTACGCAGCACGAAGCTGAGGTAGAAGCCGAGCAGGCCGGTGCTGGCCGACGCCGCGGCCAAGTAGGCTTGTGCGAAGGCGATGTGTTCCGACAGGCTCAGCAGCAGCAGGAAAAAGATCGCCAGGGCGAGGCCCACCAGCAGGTACTGGGCGGGGTGGATCGGCAGGCGCTTCAGCACCTCGAAGAGGAAGAACGCGCCGAACAGCAGGGCCACGAACAGGAAACCGTATTTGATGGCGCGGTCGGACTGGGAGTAGATGTTGATCGGCTCGACGAAGCGCAGGTCGAGGCTTTCCAGGGCGGCGATCCGCGCCGAAGGCGGGCTGCCGTCCTTGGTGTAGAGCAGTTGTTCCCGGGCGTGGGAAGCCAGCGCGGTGATGTGCCACTGGGCGTGGAAACCGTCGCTGCCGATGTACTGCTGCTGCGGGTCGGGCAGAAAACGGCCCTGGAAGCTGGGGTGGGGCCAGGTGGACCGCAGATTCACTTTGGTGTCCCCCGCCACCGGCACCACACTCAGCGATTCCGTGCCGCGCAGGCCGAGATCCAGGCTGAAATCGAAACTCTGGGCTTTGCCGGCCGCCAGGCGCGGCAGGTTGGCGATCAGCGGATGCTCGATCGCCAGCACCGGGCCGCCGCGCTCGAAGCCATAGGCCGTCCCGTCCCATTTCAGCTTGGGGGCGGTGGCGAGCCCGCGCGGGTCGGAGACGCCCAGTGCGAGGTAAGGCTCGCCGAAAGTGATGGACGATTTCGGGCTGCGGGGTTCCACCGGCAGTTGCTGGGGCACGTCGAAGCGGCCGCGCAGCTCGCTGCGCAGGTCGAACACCAGCGCCTTGAACAGGCCGCGGCGCTTGAAATCGGTGCCGATTTCGCCCGCCATGTCCAGTTGCTCGGGGAACAGGTACACGGCGTCACTTTCCCGCTTGATCACCGTGCGCTTGCCTTTGCCGTCTTCGGTGGGTTCCGTGGTGGGGTACTCGTCGGTGTAGGGCACCACCAGGATGGGGCCGACGATGCGCTGCGCGCCGGCATAGCTGGCGGCGATTTCGTTGGTGACCGAGTATTGCCGTGAAACGCGCTCGCTCACCAGGCTGTCGATCATGCCGAGCGGCAGGAGCAGCACCAGGGCCAGCAGGCCCACGGTGAAGGCTTTGAGGAACAACTGTTTTTGCATCTTCTTCTCCGCGAAATAGGGCGCGCCCAGTGTCGCGGGGCCGGCGGAGACTCAGGTGCAGCGGCGGTGAATTCGTGTGAAGGGAATGTGAAGTCGCGGCGCGGGCCGGAAAAAGCGCACGCTAGGCGGGCCAGGCCGCCAGTTCGAGGGTGGCGAGCGCG
>JBAWHH010000587.1:0-2938 GCA_049593715.1 Rhodocyclaceae bacterium | reverse complement strand
TCGATCTGCCGCCGGTGTTATCGGTGGCCGATGCACTGGCCTTCGCGCCCTACGTCGATGCCGCGCTGCTGGTGGTGCAGGAGAACCGCACGCGCCGGGAGGACATTCTTCGCGCGCTGGAGATGCTCGGTTCGATGGAGGTCATCGGCACCGTGCTGAACAATTCGACGACGGAGATGCAGCCATACGGAACCCCGAAACGTCGTCGCCCAAACCTCCTTGCCCGCCTGTTCCGGCGGCGCGAAGAGGCGGAGGGCGAAGCAGGCGCGTACGCCGAGGCTGAATCCGAGCGGCGTTAGGCGTCGGCGCGGCCGGCCGCAGGAAGCTTGCGCCGGCGGCATCCAGGCAAATCCCCCTTCATTTGCCCGGCAACGCCGGGCGAGGAGCATGCATGAAACACGATCCAAGCCGTCGCCGCTTCCTCAATCGCTTCGTCCTCACGGCGGGAACCATCGCCTTGGCGGGCAGCCCGTTGATCGCAGTGGCCGGAGACGGTGACACGTTGACCTGGCGCGGACAAAGGCATCGGATCAAGCCGGGGCGGGACTTTTTTCCCCAGTCGGTGGCCTCGTTCGAGCCGCGCAGCGAGAGCCTCATCCTGTGGGCCCGGCTCGAGGACCGGGATTTTCCCGGCCAGGACTTGCCGCTCACCCTGCTGGTGGGCACCGACCCGTGGATGCTGCGCATCGTGGCCGCCAGCGAAGTGATCTCCCATGCCGGGGACGACGGCGTCGTGCAGGTGAAACTCACCGCCCTCAAGCCGAAGACCCGCTACTACTACCGTTTCGTCTACGAGAAGGCCGGCCAGCATTTCGGCTCGGTCGTCGGTCGCACGCAGACAGCCCCGGATCCCGGAAACGCCACCCCGGTGAGCTTCGCGCTCACCAGTTGCCAGGACGCTGTCGGGCGCTATTTCAATACCTACCTCGCGGCGCTACCCCAGGATCTGGACTTCGTGCTGCACGTGGGCGACTACATCTACGAGACGACGGGCGATCCGTCGTTCCAGACTCCGGGCGGGCGGCGTATCGAATTCAGCGATCCTGAGGGAGCCATCGCACTGGAAGCACCCGGTGGCCAGACGTATCACGCGGCCGCCTCGCTTTCCAATTACCGCGAGCTTTACCGCTTCTACCGATCCGATGCAGCATTGCAGCGAATGCACGAGCGCTTTCCCTACGTGATCATCTGGGACGACCATGAATACTCCGACGACTGCTGGGGCGACGTGGCGACCTACTACGACGGACGCACGGACGAGAAAAACACCCCGCGGCGGCTCAACGCCGAACGGGCGTTCTTCGAGTACGTCGCCGTGGACGACGGCGTGCAGTCGGACGGGCAGATCGAGTCTTCGCGCCGCGCGCTGTATCCCGACGGACGTCTGTACCGCGACTTTCGCTACGGCAAGAATCTGCACCTGATCCTCACTGACTATCGCAGTTTCCGTCCCGACCACCTGATTCCCGAAGACGCTTTTCCCGGCACCGTTGCCGTCGACCGCGCGGCGCTGACGGCGCTGCTGGCCAGGCAAGGTGTTGCTTACGAGGACGTGAAAGACCGCTTCGCGCCTTACGTCGATCTCGATGCTCCGCAGAGCCCGGTCCAGGACGCGCTGTTCTCGATCTACAAGCCGGTGCTGACGGGAGTGTTGGCCCAGGCCTACGCCCAGAACGGCCTGTCGCCGGCGGAGGCGGCGGCGAAAGCGGCCGGCAAGATCCAGGGCAAGCTGGACGCTACGGTGGTCAACCAGTTGCTCGCCTCGTACAACGCTGCCCAGAGCGCGGACGTTCCGTTGATCAGCGATGGCGTGGCCGAGGACCGCGGGATTTCGTTCCTGACTCTGGGCAAAACCGGCCTGTTCTCGTCCCTGGGCGCGCGCTATTTCGTCGTTCAGCCGACGTACGATCTTTACGCCGCCTACAAAACCGCTGTGCTCGACGATCCGGACGCGGAGAACCCTTACGGTGCGGCACAGTTCGATTGGCTGCGTCAGACGCTCCTGGCATCGGATGCGCGCTGGAAGGTGGTCGTCAATTCCACGTCCCTGACGAGCATGGTGCTGGATTTGACCGGCGAGTTGGCCGGGCTTCCCCAGGCGATCAAGGACTTGCTGGTCACTTTGCCCAGCCCGCTTCGCAACCGGTTCTACCTCAACGTGGATCAGTTCGACGGGTTCCCGAATTTTCGCCGCAAGCTGCTCGACCTATACGCCAGTGTCGAAGGCGTGGCCCTGCTGGCTGGCGACATCCATGCCTCTTTCGCCGCGCGGCATGCCGGCAAGGTCTGGGAGTTCACCGGTCCGGCGGTATCGTCATCCACGTTCCGCGCCGCGATGAACAATATCGTTCTGAGCGATGCGCAGCTCTCGCGTATTCCCGGCGTTGCCGACCTCGTGGCCCAGTTGGACTTGCTGCTCCCGCTGGCCAACAGCGAAATCAAGTACGTCGAAACGGCGGTCAACGGCTTCGTCAGTTTGCTGTTGTCCGCCGACCGTATCCACGCCACCTATTGGCAGGTGGACGGTGCCTACGCAACGAGTTCGTTTTACGACCAGCCGGCGCGCCTGCTGTCCCGGCTCATCCCGAAGCAAATCGTGGCCCGCTGAGGAGGCTTGATCCAGCGGGGAGTTTGCGCCGAAGCCCCCGGTTCTTCCTGCGGCGGCACTTCTACACCGAGAAGGCCGGGGCGGCCGGCCGCGGCCGCCCCGGACAAGCTGTTACTTCAAGCCCATACAGTTGGCGTAGTAGGTGACCGTGGCCGGCCAATCGGAGAAGATCCCCAGGATGCCTACCTTGCGCGCCAGCACGTCCAGCGCCTTGTACATGTCGCTGTCCGTCTTGATGGCCTTGCCTTCCGGGTCGAACTGGTAGTACCAGCCGGCTTTCGAGGCGCCCTGGCGCAGGTCGGCCCGTTCGAAAGTCCAGGTGATGATCTC
>JBAWHH010000586.1:0-2755 GCA_049593715.1 Rhodocyclaceae bacterium | reverse complement strand
GGGTATAGCCGTGGGGATTGATGCCGGTAGAGAGGTCCAGCCAATCGGCGACGGGGCGGCCGTAGTGGCGGGCCGCAGCGGCAAGGCCACCGCCATGTTCGATCATCGCTGGCCCTCCCGCCCGGCGGCGGACGCCGCGCACATTGCCACGCGGACGGCCGGCTTCACGCCAGGCTCCACAAGGCGGCGCCGGCAATCCAGAGGCCCAGCCATAGCCAAAGCGTTCGGTACACGAGGCTAACGGCACGGCCGATGTCGGCAGCCGTGGGGGCCGCACCACAACCGAGGGCCGGGCGCCTTTCTTCGCTGCCGTGATACACCGCGCTGCCGCCCAGCCTGACACCCAGCGCCCCGGCCCCCGCCGCCATCACCGGCCCGGCGTTGGGGCTCTCCCATTCCTTGGCCTGGGTGCGCCAGCAGGCCAGCGCGTCGCGGGTACGGCCGAGCAGTGCGTAACCGGCGGCGGTGAGGCGGGATAGGATGAAGTTGAGCAGATCGTCGAGCCGGGCGGCGGCCCAGCCGAAGTGCAGGTAACGCGGCGTGCGGTAGCCCCACATGGCGTCCAGGGTGTTGGCGAGGCGGAACAGCACCGCCCCCGCGCCGCCGGCCAGCATGAACCAGAACAGGGCGCCGAACACCGCGTCGTTGCCGTTTTCCAGTACCGATTCAACTCCGGCACGCGCCACCCCTTCGGCATCCAGCGCCGCGGTGTCGCGGGAAACGATACGCCCGACCTGTTCCCGCGCCGCGGCCAGATCGCCGGCAGCCAGCGGCTGTTCCACCGCGGCGGCGTGCTCGGCGAGGCTGCGCGCGCCGAGGGCGAAGTAAAGCAGCACGACGTTCGCCAGGAAACCCCAGACGGGCAGCGAGCACAGCCACAGGGCCAGCCCCGTCCACGGCAACACAGCCAGCAACCAGGCAAGGAGGCCGCGCAGCCGCAAGGTCGCCGAGTCTTTCTCGGCCCGAGGACGCAGGGCGCGTTCGGTACGCTGCGCCAGCCAGCCGAAACCGACCAGAGGATGCCAGCGACGCAGTTCGCCCAACAGCCGATCCAGCCCGACAGCGGCAATAGCCGCCAGAGGCGGGAGCAGACAATCGGCGGAAAAAGTCATGAAGTGTTCCTGAATTCCCGGCCCATCCGGGGCGGCCAGATCGTGGGCGCGCGGCAACGGCCCGGCGCGAGGATTTCCCGTCGCGCCGCCCGCTCGACCCCCGTTTTGAGGATAATGCGCGCCTTTGCCCGCAGGCCTAGGCCGCCGGGCACGACTGAACGGCGGCGAATTCTACTCTATGCGCAACGACACCCTGATGGTCCAGGGCACGACTTCGGACGCCGGCAAAAGCATGCTGGTGGCCGCGTTGTGCCGCGCGCTGAAGCGGCGCGGCGTGCGCGTGGCGCCCTTCAAACCGCAGAACATGGCGCTCAACAGCGCGGTGACGGCGGACGGCGGGGAGATCGGCCGCGCCCAGGCGCTGCAGGCGATTGCGGCGGGTCTGCCGCCCCACACCGACTTCAATCCGGTGCTGCTGAAACCGTCCAGCGACATCGGCGCCCAGATCATCATCCAGGGCAAGGCGCGCCACGACATGAACGCCCGCGACTACCATGACTACAAGCCGCGGGCGATGGCGGCGGTGATGGATTCTTACGGCCGCCTCACGGCGCAATACGAGGCGGTGATCGTGGAAGGGGCCGGCAGCCCGGCGGAGATCAATCTGCGCGACCGCGACATCGCCAACATGGGTTTTGCCGAGTTGGCCGATTGTCCAGTGGTGCTGATTGCGGACATCGACCGCGGCGGCGTCTTTGCCCATCTGGTGGGCACGCTGGCGCTGCTGTCGGAGAGCGAACAAGTGCGCACCGTGGGTTTCGTCATCAACCGTTTCCGCGGCGACATCGGCCTGCTGCAGCCGGGACTGGACTGGCTGGAGGCGCGCACCGGCAAGCCGGTTCTGGGCGTGTTGCCGTATCTGCACGGCCTGCATCTGGATGCGGAAGACGCCCTGCCCCGCCAGGCCACCGGCGGCGCGGACGCGCGGCTGCGGGTGATCGCGCCAGCCCTGCCCCGCATCAGCAACGCCACCGACTGCGACCCGCTGCGGCTGCATCCGGAAGTGGCGTTCCGCTTCGTCGGGCCGGACGAGCCGGTACCTGCGGCGGACCTGATCGTGCTGCCGGGCAGCAAGAGCGTCCAGGCGGACCTTGCCTGGTTGCGCAAGAGCGGGTGGGACGCGGCCATCCGCCGCCACCTGCGTTACGGCGGCAAGCTGGTGGGCATCTGCGGCGGCCTGCAGATGCTGGGCACGGCGTTGCACGACCCGCTGGGACTGGAAGGTGCGCCGGGTAGCGCGCCGGGCCTGGGCCTGCTCGATCTGGAAACAACGCTGGAAGCGGAAAAGCGGCTGGAAAACGTCACCGGATCGCTCTGTATGGACGGTGCCGCCACGGTCTCCGGTTACGAAATCCACATGGGCGTTTCCCATGGGCCGGCCCTGGCCCGCCCTGCCCTGCGGCTTGCCGACGGGCGCGAAGACGGCGCCATCGCCGCCGACGGCCAGATCCTCGCCACCTATGTGCACGGCCTGTTCGACACCCCCGATGCCCTCGCCGCGCTGCTGGCCTGGGCGGGCTGCGCGAACTCGGCGCCGGTGGATCTGGCGGCGCGCCGCGAGGCGGATCTCGACCGGCTGGCAGACACCCTGGACACCCATCTCGATTTCGCCGCCCTGAGCCGCTGGTTGCCGGCGGCAGCCC
>JBAWHH010000585.1:0-2278 GCA_049593715.1 Rhodocyclaceae bacterium | reverse complement strand
CCGCCCGTTCCTGCCGCGCCCTTGGGCTGGCGCCGGGATCCCCGGTGTGGGCGCAGATCAAGGCTGTTGCCTTGCTCGGGTGAGGTGTCGAAAGCGGGAACAAAGCGACAACGGCCGGAAGATGTTCACAACACCCTGACTGAAGGGCGCATCCCCGCGATTGGGCTGGCAACGCAGTTCGTTTCGTCTCCAC
Source organism: Rhodocyclaceae bacterium (assembly GCA_049593715.1). Classification (GTDB taxonomy): domain Bacteria; phylum Pseudomonadota; class Gammaproteobacteria; order Burkholderiales; family Rhodocyclaceae; genus JBAWHH01. Next base: position 2,085 of record JBAWHH010000585.1, on the reverse strand, counting down.
CCTCTCACATGGCAAGCTTTTTGTCGTACCCCGTCAGTTCCAGATAACCGCGGCCCAGTTCGCGGCCCTCCTGCATTGCCCGCACCGCCCCTTCCCAATAAATGGCGCCCGCGGAACGGCGGGCATCCATTTCCTGATCGTCGAACAGCGGTTCCAGCCGCAGGCTGACCGGCCCGGCACGCACCGCCATGGCGACGGGAAAGCTGATCCCCGTACGCGGCGACCGCCACTGGCGCAGCGGCTCGAACGCCACCTCCTGCGGACCAAGGCGCACCACGCCGCCATCCTTGCGCCGCAAGGTTCCGCTGGCCCATATCGTCCTGCCCTTGGCATCGCGCATCCGGGAAGCCATCAGCGCGGAGCCGTCCGCCAAGTTCAGGCCGGTCCAGTCCCAGCCGACGGCCTCGTCCGGCAGCTTTTCGCTGAACCATTCGTGATCGAGCCAGGCGCTGCCGGTGACCATCTCGCGGCGCCCCTCCCGTTCCACGCTGCCGGTCACGCGCAGGTGAGGCTCACTGTAGTAGTAGCTGGCTTTGCGCGGATCGGGCGCCTTCTGCATGAATCCGCCTTGGCCTTGGAGCAGCACCGGTTGCGTCGGGGCAAGGGTCAACTCCAGGGTGAAATCCCCGGCCGGGATTCTGGCGCGGTACTCCTGGCCAACCTGCCGGAACGACCAGTCGTCGATCCACACGTCGGCGCCGCTGTCCTTCGCCCCCGCCAGATCGAATCCGGCGCGGGCACTTCGCTCCGCGTGACGCAGGGATCCATGTTGAGGATCCGCTACGGCGGCGTGGGCGAAGAGGATCTGCCGCGGCGCAAAGCGGCTGGGATTGTCTTCCGCCGCCCGCGTGCGCACACGAAAGAAGGTCACCTGGAAACCCAGATCGCGCCCGTCGGCGGTCTTCAGCCACCCCGTGGCGTACCACCACTCGGTCCGATAGGCGGGATGGGCGCCATGATCCCGCGGCCACGCGAAGGAACGTCCGGGCACCACCCGGCCATATTCCCCGGCCTCGGCCCACGCCCCCAGGCTCGACAAGGCAAGCAGCAGAAGCAACGCGAACCGCACCGCCCGGCCCGCCGCGCAAACCCCCGACTCAGACTTTCTCACCAGTCTTCCCTCACTGCGCGCACAACTTCCGTGCGCATTGCCCGGCGGCCCGCCAGCACCGACACCGCCGCGGCCAGCCCCACCATCGCCACACAAAACACCGCCAGGCTGGCGACGGGCACGTTGATGTCCATGCTCCAGTGGAACGACTGCCGATTGATGACGCGGATCAGCACATAGCTGATTCCCCCGCCCAGCAGCAAACCCGTGCCAACGCCCAGCGCCGAAACCATGGCCCCCTCCGCCGCCAGCATGCCGCCCACCTGACCGCGGGTCATGCCGATATGGCGCAGCATGCCGAACTCCCGCCGCCGCGCCAGTGCCAGGGCGCCGAAGCTGGCGGCCACGCCGGCCAGCCCGATCAGCACCGCCACCGCTTCCATGGCGTAAGTCACCGCGAACGTGCGGTCGAAGGCGGTCAAGCTAATGCGGCGGATTTCCCCCGGCTGGAGAATGTCGATGCCCGTACCCGCATTCAAACCCTCGCGCAGCGCCTGACTCACGTTCCCAGCCGAAAAACCGGGCGCCAGCCAGACGGAAAACTCCGTCACCAGCGTATCCCCGCTCAGCCGGCGATACGTATCCAGATCGATGACCACCGCCCCCGACTGCCGCACGAAGTCGCGCCAGACGCCCGCCACGACGAAGTCCTGCAGGCGACCGGCAAAGGGCAGCTTCACCTCCGCTCCCAGGCGGAAACCATAGCTGTCCACCATCGCTTCGGACACCCAGACGGCGGGCAGATCCGCGCGGGTCGCCTTGCCGCCGGCCACCATCGGCAACTGGCCGCCCGGATCGCCGCCCACCATGGAGCGCGCCAGCAGCGCCACCGGCGGCTTGTCCGCACTGAGCAACAGGTTCTGCTGGCGCTGGAACTGGGCCCGGGCGACCCCCGGCGTCTTGCGCACGATGTCTTGCTCGGCCGGCGTTAGGAACCCCGATTCCGTCGCTCGCCCCGAGCGGGCATAGAGATC
>JBAWHH010000584.1:0-4385 GCA_049593715.1 Rhodocyclaceae bacterium | reverse complement strand
CGATCCGCGCCACGCCCCATTGATTCAGCGCATTGGCGATGCGCTCAACCAGTTTCCGGGGCGGGTGCTGGTCACCGGCCACACCGACAACCAGCCCCTGGCGCTGAGCCGGCGGGTGCGTTTTCCGACGAACTGGGATCTTTCCCAGGCCCGTGCCGAGGCCGTGTCCGCCTTGCTCAACGGGCGCCTGACTGAAACGGCCCGCATCCGGGCCGAGGGCCGGGGCGAAAGCGAGCCCAAGGTCGCCAACGATTCGCCGCAACACCGCGCCAAGAACCGCCGCGTGGAGGTGACTTTGCTCAACGGGGCGGAGCCAGCGCCCGACCAGCGGGCCGGCACCACCGAAGCCGCTCTGCCTAGAAGGGGACAGTCATGAGCCGGATGCGCCTTTTCTTGTCCTTGCTGGGTCTCGCCGCGGCAGCGGCGGTGGTGTGGTTCGCCGGGCCCCTGCTGGTGTTTGCCGGCCATGCCGTGCTCGATGGCGAGACGGCCAGGCTGGTCCTCATCCTGGCGATGGTCGTGGCGTGGGCGGTGGTCGTGGTGCGCCGGGTCTACGTTGCGCGGCGGGCGAACGAGCAGATTGCCGCGGGGATCAGTGCGCCGCCGCCGCCGGACGCGACTGCGCAGGCGGAGGAAGACCTGCTGGCGCGCTCGGAAGCGGAGGCCACTGGGCTGGACGAACGCTTCCGTGAGGCCGTGGCGGCGCTGCGGGCGACGCGGAAGCAGGGCGCCCTCGATCTCTACCAGCTCCCCTGGTACGTCGTCATCGGGCCGCCGGGCGCGGGCAAGAGCACGATTCTCGCCAACTCGGGCCTGCGGTTTCCCCTCGCCGAGCGTTTCGGCCCCGGGGCGCTGCGGGGCGTGGGGGGCACCCGGCAATGCGACTGGTGGTTCACCGACGACGCCATCCTGCTCGATACGGCCGGGCGGTTCTTCACCCAGGACAGCGACCGCGTCGTCGACGCCACGGCCTGGGCCACCTTCCTCGCCTTGCTCAAGCAATATCGGCGACGCCGGCCGATCAACGGGGTGGTGCTCGCCATCTCCCTGGTGGATGTGATCGCCCAGAACAGCGAGGCGCGCGCCGTGACCCTGGCCGCCGTCCGCCAGCGCATGGACGAACTGCACGCGGAGTTCGGCCTGCGCCTGCCCGTCTACATCGTTTTCACCAAGAGCGATCTGGTTGCGGGCTTCACCGAGTTCTTCGACGACCTGGGCAAGGAAGAACGCGCCCAGGTCTGGGGCACGACGTTCGCGGCGGACGAAGCCGAAACCGCCGCCGCTTTTGCCCGCGAATACGACGGACTGCTCGGCCGGCTCAATGTCCGCCTGCTGGCGCGTCTGGACAAGGAGAGCGATCCGCGCCGCCGCGCCCTCGTCTTCACTTTCCCGCAGCAGGTGGCCAGCCTGAAGGAAGCCGTCAGCGGTTTCGTCGCCGACGTGGTGCGCGCCACGCGCTACGAAGCGCCGCTCTGGGTGCGGGGCGTGTACTTCACCAGCGGCACCCAGGAGGGCACGCCCATCGACCGCATCATGGGGGGGCTCGCCCGCGCCCTCGGGCTGGACGCCCAGCGTGTCGGCCCCCGCAGCAGCTCGGGACGCAGCTACTTCGTGGCCGATCTGCTGCAGCGGGTGATTTTCCCGGAGGCGGAACTGGTGGGGACCAACCCCCGTCTGGAGCGTCGCCGCGCCTGGCTGCATGCCTTCGGCTATGGGGCCATGGCGTGTGCGCTCGTGGCCGCCATCGCGGTGTGGTCGATGGCCTACACGCGCAACCAGGCCGACATGGCGCGCCTGGCGCAGCGCGTCGATAACTACGAGGCCATCGCCGCAACGCCTCTGCCGGCGAGCGCATCTTTCGACGAGGTTTTGCCCCGGCTGGACGCGATCTGCGCGGCGGCGGACGTGTATCCCGGATCCGCCGGTGCCTACAAGGCGATTCGCGAGCTTGGCCTGTACCAGGGCACCCGGCTGGGTTCGGCCGCCCGGCGGGCCTGCCTGCGGGAGTTGAACCGTCTGCTGGTGCCCACCATGGCGGCCAGCATCGCCGGGCAGTTGCGCGCATCGGGGCGGGAGACGGATCTGCAATACGCGGCGCTCAAGGCCTACTTGATGCTGTCGCAGCCGGAGCACCGCGATCCCGCGTTCTTCAAAGCCTGGATGCAGTTCCTGTGGGAGACCCGCTTCGCCCGCGCGCCACAGACCGTGCAGGCCCTTTCTGCTTACCTTGATACGCTCTTGGCCGAGGGGCTCGATCCGGTGACGCTGGAAGAGGATCTGGTCAAAGAGACGCGCCTGGCGTTGAACCGGCTGCCCCTGGCGCAGGTGGTGTATGGGCGGCTGAAGAATGCGGCCCTGACGGGTGACGAAAAGCCGCTGCGGCTGCCGGACCTGCTCGGGCCGGGGGGCGGCAAGGTGTTCGTCAGCCGCGGCGGCATCGCCGCGGATCAGGCTGTCCCGCGTCTGTTCACCCGTGACGGTTACTTGCGGATCTTCCTGCCCGAGAGCAAGCGGCTCACCAGCACGATTCGCGGTGAAAGCTGGGTGCTCGGCCAGGACGAAAACCAGTTGAACGTCGCCGAGCTGGCGCGGCTCGACCAGGGGGTAGCCGACCTCTATTTCGCCGAGTACGCCCGGCGCTGGCAGAACCTGCTCGCCGATCTGCAGATCGTGGCCCTGAGCAATCCGGCCCAGGGGCTGGAGGTGCTGGCTTTCCTGTCCGGGCGGAATTCGGAGCTGCGGACCCTGCTGCAAGCGGTGGAGCGGAATACGGCGCTGACCCGCCCGGAACCCGCCACCGGCGCACCGGAGGGCAAGCTCGACGGCGTGCTGCAGAAAGCGAAAGAGGACATCTCTACTCTTTTGGGCCCGAAGATCGGCGCGCGGACGGCGGACTTGGTGACCGTGCTTCCCGGTGTCGAAGTGGAACAGCGTTTTGCCCCGATCAATGCCCTGTTGCGGGTCGAAGAGGGCAAACCGGCCGCCATCGACGCCATCACCGAACAACTGGCGGCACTTTATGCGGATTTGGACAGTGACGCCGGACCCGGAACTGCCGATCCGGTGCGCCGGGCGGAAGGCGCTGCGGCGCGCCGCCTCAAGGAGACCGCGATCGCCCAGCCCCAGCCGGTGAAGGACTGGCTCCTGCAGCTTGCCGGGGCCACCGAAGACGTTGCCGCGAAACGGCAGAACGATGAAGCGCAGAAGCAGCGGGCGGAGAACAAGAAAGATTTGCTGGCGAAGATCAATGCGGCGTGGAGCGCGGACGTGTTTCCGTTTTGCGTGGCGGCGGCGGCCAATCGCTACCCGATCGACAAGCGCAGCGGCGCAGAAGCCACCCTGAAAGACTTCGGCCGGCTGTTCGGGCCCGGCGGCTTGATCGACGCCTTCGTCAAAGACCATCTGAAGGCTTTCATCGACAGCTCCGCCCGGCCCTGGCGCTGGCGTGGCACCAAGGACATCGACTTCGATGCCTCGGCCGAGGCGCTGCGCCAGATCGAGATTGCCGCCCTGATCCGCGACGCCTACTTCCGCGACGGCAGCCAGGTTCCGGCGGTGGATTTCACCCTCAAACCCATCCTGTTCGACAAGAACGCGAAGGAGGTGACGCTGGACATCGGCGGCCAGAAACTCGCCTTTCGTCCCGGCGCCCCGGTAGCCCAAACGGTGCATTGGCCGGCGCCGGGCGGGGCCGTCGAAGCGCAGATCCGCTTCGAGGATCTGGACGGCAAAACGGCAAGCAAAGTGGGGGAGGGTGCCTGGGCGCTGTGGCGGCTGTTCGACTCGGCCAGGCTCGAAAAGGGTAGCGGCGAACGAATTGTCGCCACCTTCACCGCCGACGGCCAGCGCGCCCAGTTCGAGATCCGCGCCGGCAGCGTCTTCAACCCGTTTCAGCAGGAAGGCATTGAGCGCTTCCGCTGCCCCAAAGCGTTCTAGTCCGTCGAGGAGTGGCTCATGGATTTTCAGTTCAATTTCGGCACGCTGGCCGCTACCGTCCCGCAACGGCCAAAAGGCGGTCCCGGCGTTTTTCTCGTCGCCGTGCTGGGCGATTTTTCCGGCCGGGCAAACCGCGGCCAGTTGGAAATCGGCGCGGAGCTGGCGCGGCGCAAGCCGATCCGCATCGACGCAGACAACATCGATCGCGTCCTGGCCTCTTTTGCCGCCACCTTGCGTTTGCCGGCCGGCGCGGGGGGCGGGGCGCTGGAAGTGAGCCCGCGCTCGATCGACGATCTGCACCCTGACGCCCTTTACGAGAACCTGCCGGTTTTTGCGCAATTGGCGGACTTGCGGCAGCGCCTGGACAATCCCCGGACTTTCCAGCGCGCGGCTGACCAGGTGGCCGCATGGACTGCCGACGCCAGCCCACCGCCGGCCGCGGCACGCCG
>JBAWHH010000583.1:0-2181 GCA_049593715.1 Rhodocyclaceae bacterium | reverse complement strand
AGGCTGGCGTTGCCTTTGCCGAGGAAGCCCAGGTTCATCGGGAAAACGTCCGCCGCCGCCAGCATGGCATGCAGATGCCACGGCCCGGGCGTGCAGGTGGTGGCGTTGGTGCCGGTGGCCGGGCCGGTGCCCCCGCCCAGCATGGTGGTGACGCCGCTCATCAGCGCTTCTTCGATCTGCTGCGGGCAGATGAAATGGATGTGGCTGTCGATGCCGCCGGCGGTGACGATGGACCCTTCCCCGGCGATGATCTCCGTCGCCGCGCCGATGACGATGGTCACGCCGGGCTGGATGTCCGGATTGCCCGCCTTGCCGATGCCGCTGATGCGCCCACCCTTGATGCCGATATCGGCCTTGACGATGCCCCAGTGGTCCACGATGAGGGCGTTGGTGATGACGGTGTCGGCGACGTCCGCCGCCTCGCGCTGGCTCTGGCCCATGCCGTCGCGGATCACCTTGCCGCCGCCGAACTTCACTTCCTCGCCGTAGATCGTGTAGTCCTTCTCCACTTCGATCCACAGGTCGGTGTCCGCCAGGCGAACACGGTCGCCGACGGTGGGGCCGAACATTTCGGCGTAGGCCTGGCGAGTGATCTTTGTGCTCATGCCGGCAACCTCCCGGGAGATGGCGTTTTCCCCGCGGAAGCGGGGATCCATGGATTCCCGCCTTCGCGGGAAAGACGAGGGGTGTGGCGTGGCTGGCTCATTTCAAAGCCCCCATGACTTTGCCGGCGAAACCGTACACCTTGCGCTCGCCGGTCAGGGCCACCAGTTCCACCGTGCGCGACTGGCCGGGCTCGAAACGCACCGCCGTGCCCGCCGGGATGTTTAGGCGGAAGCCGTAAGCCTGGGCGCGGTCGAAAGCCAGGGCCTCGTTGGTTTCGAAAAAGTGGTAGTGGGAACCCACCTGGATCGGCCGGTCGCCGGTGTTGGCAATGGTCAGGGTGACGGTGGGACGGCCGGCGTTCAGTTCGATGTCGCCGTCGGCGGCCTGGATTTCGCCCGGAATCAACATGGGAAACCTCGTCAGACGATGGGGTGGTGGACGGTGACCAGCTTGGTGCCGTCGGGGAAGGTCGCTTCGACCTGGATTTCGGGAATCATCTCCGGCACGCCCTCCATCACGTCGTCGCGGGTCAGCAGCGTAGCGCCCCAGCCCATCAGGTCGGCGACGCTGCGGCCGTCGCGGGCGCCTTCCATGATGGCGGCGCTGATGTAGGCCACCGCCTCGGGGTAGTTCAGCTTCAGCCCGCGCCCCTTGCGCCGTTCGGCCAGCAGGGCGGCGGTGAAGATCAGCAGCTTGTCCTTTTCGCGCGGGGTGAGTTCCATCTTTTCTCCGATGCGTGTTTTCAGGTGTTCCAGATGCGGGGCAGCACGGCTTCCCTGCCGATCAGGGCGGGACGCAGGATTTGCCAGAGGGCGACGAAATAGGCTCGCGCCGACTGGGCCGATGGGCCGAGATAGCGGGCGACGAATAGCCGCGGAAGGCAGGTGACGCCGCAGATCCCGTCCGCCGCAGCACATCGGCGCAACTGGTCGATCAGTCCCGGCACTTGCTCACCGTGGGTCGCCAGCAGCGTGGCGGTGACCGGCTGGCCGGCAAGCCCACTGGGCGAAACCAGCAGGCGGCTGCCGCCTTCGATGCGCCCACGTTCCAGCCAGAGGGTCTTGCCCTCCGTGCCGATGCGCGATTCCGTGGCCAGCAGCCCGCCCTCGAAACGCTCTCCCGCCGCCGTGCGCCCGAGGCACACGACTTCCCAGCCGATGAAGGCGGCGCCTGCGGCGAGATCGATGCGGGTGGACAGCGTCGCGCGGGCGCCGTCGAAGACGATGGTTTCCTGGGGTAGCCATTCAAGCATCGCCCCGTCCTCGATCCGGAAGTTCAGGTGCTGCGTGGCCTGCCCGCCGGAGGAGCGATAGAACTTGCCGGCGCCGGGCGTGGTGAGCAGGGCATGGGCGCCGTGGCCGACCCGCGCGTCGATCGCCAGCTCATCGCCGGCACAGATGCCGCCCGGCGGATGGAGCACAAGGGCGTGGCAGACTCCATCCCCTTCCGGGTGCAGCGTCTTCTGCACGGCGAGGGGGCCGCGCTGGCTGCGCCGCGACAGCAGACTGCGGCCGTCGCGTTGCGCGAATTCGAGGGAAAGCGCCGCTTCCCAGCGCGGGGTGGCTAAGGCAGGTT
>JBAWHH010000582.1:0-1728 GCA_049593715.1 Rhodocyclaceae bacterium | reverse complement strand
TATCAGCACCGCGCAGTCGCGTTCCGAGGGGCTGGTCCCCTGATAGTTGAGCCAGTACGTCCAGTTGGCATAGCCGCCGACCATGGTTGCCGGGTTCATCATGATCCGCGTGGTAGCGTTGTTGTTGCCGCCGCGAAGATCGGTCACACCCCGTTCCCGCGCCAACGACGAGAAGGGCACATTCACATGACGTTCGGTCTGGTGATAGACGATGGACATGTCGCGGGGCACGGTGTGGCTGACCACGGCGCGGGCGACCTGGATACCGTTGTCGTTGAAGATCTCGACCCAGTCGTTGTCCTTGACGTCGATCTCCTTCGCGTCGTCGTCGTTGATCCACACCGTTGGGCCGCCGCGGAACATGTTCAGCATCTGCCAGGAATCCCCAAACATGCTGTGGATGCCCCATTTCTGGTGCGGCGTGATGAAGCGGAAGACCTTGGCGCCCTTCATCGTCAGATCCTGCTGGGCGATATCGCCGATGGAGACCATGTCCACCGGCGGCTTGTAGACCGGGAAGTCTTCGCCCAGGTCGCGGAACATGCGGTGGTCGTAGTAGATCTCCTGCCGGCCGGTGAGGGTGTGGAAAGGCTTCAGCGCTTCGATGTTCAGCGTCCAGGGGCTGTAGGTCCGCCCCTTGGATTCAATCGCCGACCAGTGGGGTGAAGTCAGGCTGCGCCGCGGCTGCGAGATCAGGTCCGGGAAGCGGTAGGCGATTTCCCGGTCATGCTCGACGAGATGGGCGAGGGGAACGCCGGTGCGCACTTCGAGCTTCTTGAAGATCTGGTATGAGAGCTCGCCATCGCTCTCGGGGGAGATGCGCAGGATGGTTTCGCATACCTGGGGCGCGGTGTGAAGCGACGGCCGGCCGTCCTTCTCGCCCACGAGATAACTTTCCTTGAGCTGCTCGTAGACTTCGGCCAGATCCCCCTTGATGCCCTTGGCACCGTAGCCGTTCGGCTTGGTGACCGCCGGCCCCAGCGTCGTGTACTTGTCGTGGATCTTGGTGTAGTCCCGGGTCACCACGCTGACGTTGGGGAAGGTCTTGCCCGGCACCGGCTCGCTTTCTCCCGTCCACCAGTCCTTCAGTTCGCCCATCGGCTGGGCCAGCTCGTCCGGCGTGTCCGTACTCAGCGCGGTCATCACCACATCCTCGATGGGATTCGGCAGATGGATCTTGGCGAGTTCGCTGATCTTTTCGGCGATGATGCGGAAGGCCTCCCAGTCGTGCTTGCATTCCCACGCCGGGTCGTGGGCCGGCGTGAAGGGGTGCAGGAACGAGTGGAGGTCCGTGCAGGTCACGTCGTGCTTTTCGTACCAGTGGGCGGTCGGCAGGACGATGTCGGAATAGTTCGCCGACGAGTCCATGCGCAGGTTGACGTTGTAGATCAGGTCGAGCTTGCCCAGCGGCGCGTCGGCGCTCCAGTCGATCTCGTGCACCATGTCTTTGGCGCGTTCCTCGCCGCCGAGCACGTTGTTGTGGGTGCCGAGCATGTGCTTCAGGTTCAGCTCGTGGCCGCGCATGCTGGTGCCGATGAGGTTGCCGCGATAGATCCACAGCACCTTCGGGTGGTTTTTCTTGGCATCCACATTGGGCAAGGCGAACTTGAGCTTGCGCTCCTTGAACTGCTTGGCCACCCACTTGCGCACGTCGGCGTCTTCCTTGCAGCCCGCCGCCCGGGCCTCCTTGATGACGTCGAGGGGGTTGCGGCTGTCGAACTGGGGGAA
>JBAWHH010000581.1:0-20911 GCA_049593715.1 Rhodocyclaceae bacterium | reverse complement strand
CTGTGGACCTTTGGACTCGGCGAAAGTGCGGCGGGTCAACCCGTGCAGGCGCTCCGGCGAGTCGATTTCCAAAGTCGTGGCCGGCGGGCGAATTTCAAGGGGTTGCTGCGACGGCTTTTCCCCGGGCACGGATCCCTCAGCCGCACACTGCGCGGGGGCACATCACGGACTGGTCCGGCGCTTCGCGGATAATGGCCCCCCGCCAATTGGCGTTCACCCAACCGTGAGGAGGAACAAATGAGGTTTTTCGGGGCGATGTGCGTGCTGGCGATTCTGGGCGTTTCCGATGCCAGCGCCCGCTGCGACGGAGGTAGCGCGACGTTGTTTTCCTGCGTTACCACCAAAGGCAAGCAGATCGAGTTGTGCGATGCCGGCAAGACGATCCAGTATTCCTTCGGGAAACCGCAGTTCAAGCCCGAAATCGTGGTGACGGTTCCCCGCAACCGGGCGTCCACCAGCCAGTGGGCCGGCGTCGGGCGTTATATGACCTATTCCGTGGACGTGCCGAACGGCGACACGATCTACAGCGTCTTCTGGAGCGCCGACAAGATCGAGCAGGGGATCGAGGCGGGCGTGAATGTCTTGGTCAAAGGCAAAGTGGCGGCGACGGTCAATTGTTCTGAGAGAAGCATCGACAGCAATCTGGAAGGCGTGAAACTGAAGCCCAGCGAATAGGCTATAAAAGTTCTTTGGGCTGGGTCTCCGGGTCATGCCGTTCCAGGGCGCCGGTGGCCAAGGCAATCTCCCGCAGGAAGCAGACCAGCCCGGCAATCAGGGCCAGCATTGCGGCGACGAACAGTGCCGATACGGCTACCGACGGGTCCACGTCGAAAGTGGAGCCGACGAACAGCACGGCGATCACGATGCAGATCAGCAGCGCGCAAAGCGTGCACAGGGTGATCGCCCGATGGATCCAGCGCGACCGGCGCGAAAGGATGCCCATTTCCTTGGCGTGGGCGATGCGCTCCTGCTCGCTGCTTCTGCGTAACGTGCGGAAACGGTCGACGACGCGGCCGAGCCGGCCGATGAGCACACCCAGAATCGCGCCGACCCCGGTCAGCAGAAACACCGGCGCGACCGCCAACTGGATGACGTGGGCGACATTGGCGATGTCGGACGGCGGCTGAAGCAAGTGCCTTTCTCCTTTGTTCGCGCTGGGCGATGCCTGCGGGCTTTGTGGGGCCGGCGCTACCTGCCGCGCAGGAACAGCCGGTCCAATTCGGCAATGCCCAACTGGGTCCAGGTTGGCCGGCCGTGGTTGCATTGGTCGGCGCGCTCGGTGGCTTCCATGTCCCGCAGCAGGGCGTTCATTTCCGGCAGCCCAAGGCGGCGATGGGCGCGCACGGCGCCGTGGCAGGCCATGGTGGCAAGGATTTCGTTGCGCCGTGCGGCGATGACTTCGCTTTCCGGGAACTGCGCCAGTTCCGTCAGCAGGGCGCGGACCAGATCCGGGATCGCTGCCCGCGCCAGTAGCGCCGGGACGCTGCGTACCACCAGTTCCTGCGGTCCGGCGGGGGCGACGTCGAAGCCCAGCCGCTGCAGCGTGGCATTTTGTTCCTCGGCGGTGGCCATTTCGTGGGAGCCGACGCCAAAGACGGCGGGGATGAGCAGTTGCTGCACCGCCGGGGCGCCGTCCAGCACCGATTTCAGCTTTTCGTAGAGGATGCGTTCGTGGGCGGCGTGCATGTCCACCAGCACCAGGCCCGCAGCGTTTTCCGCCAGGATGTAGATGCCGTGCAATTGGGCCAGGGCGTAGCCCAGCGGGGGCGTCGTACTTTCAGCGGGCAGGGGCGAGGCGGTGGCCTGGCCAGAGCCCGGGAATGGAGTGGCTGGCACGGCCTGTGGCCCACCGGCGGTGCCGACGAAGTCCAGGTACCGGGGCAGCGCTTGCTCCACCGCCAATGTCTGCTGCTGCGGGCGGAAAACCGGCATAGCGGGTCGCGGTAGTCCCAACTCGGGGGCGGTTTCTGCTACCTCGGCACTCGCCGCCAGCGCCCGCTGCAGGGCGTGGAAGACGAAGCGGTGCACCGAGCGCGCGTCGCGGAACCTGACCTCGATCTTGGCCGGATGGACGTTGACGTCCACATTGCGCGGATCGATCCGCAGGAACAGCACGTAGGCCGGGTGGCGGCTGCCGTGGAGCACGTCGGCGTAGGCTTCGCGCGCCGCGTGGACGAGCAACTTGTCGCGTACGAAACGTCCGTTCACGAACACGTACTGCATGTCCCGCCCGGAGCGGGAGAAAGCGGGCGCGGCGGCGTAGCCGGTCAGGCTCAGGTCTCCAGCGCTAGCCTCCACCGGGCGGACGTGGGCGAGGAATTCGGCGCCGAGGATCTCCGCCGCCCGCCGCTGCGGATCCGCCGCCGCCAGGCGATGGATGACGCGGCCGTTGTGGGTAAGGTGGAACGCGACGTCCGGCCGCGCCAGGGCCATGCGCTGGAACACCTCTTCGCAGTGGGCGAATTCCGTCGCTTCGGTTTTCAGGAACTTGCGCCGGGCGGGCGTGTTGAAATACAGATCCGCCACCTCGACGATCGAACCCGCCGCCAGCGCGGCAGGAGCAACGGCGAGGTTTTGCGCTTCGATGCGGTAGGCGCGGTCGCGGCCGGCGGCGCGGCTCACCATGCTGGCGCGGGCGACGGAGGCGATGGCGGCCAGCGCTTCGCCGCGAAAGCCCAGCGACGCGACCTCTTCCAGGTCTTCCAGCCGCGCAATCTTGCTCGTGGCGTGGCGGGCAAAAGCGAGGGGCAGGTCTTCCGGTGGCACGCCGCAGCCGTCGTCCGTGACGCGGATCTGCCGCACACCGCCTTCGGCGAGTTGCACCTCGATGCGTTGGACGCCGGCGTCCAGGCTGTTTTCCATCAGTTCCTTGACCACCGACGCCGGGCGCTCCACCACCTCGCCGGCGGCGATCTGGCTCACGAGCAGGTCGGGTAGGGGGCGGATGGCAGCCATGGACTGGCGCGGATTATAGCGGCAAGGGCGGCCGCGGCCCGGCGGGAAGGCGGACGCTTCGGGTATCATGCGCCCTGCTCGAAAAAGCCCCTGACCGGGCTGCGCCGCAACGAAGTCCGGGCGCCGCTTCGATATCGCCGGAAAACCTCGAACTCACGAACAAGGGCCGATCCCCTTGTCTGTCCCCGACGGGAAGCCGGGGGCTGACCCCGTTGAAAATCCCGTTGAACCCGTTGCCCCTCACGACATTCTCCTATTGGACGCATAAGGGACCATGGAACTTCTGACTTCGTTCATCGACATCGTTCTCCACCTGGACAAGCACCTGGCGGTGCTCCTCGCCCAGTACGGAGCCTGGATCTACGCCATCCTGTTCGCCATCATTTTCATGGAGACGGGCTTCGTGGTGACGCCTTTCCTCCCCGGCGATTCCCTTCTGTTCGTCGCCGGGACTCTGGCGGCTACGGGGGGCATGGACATCGCCATTCTGTGCGGCACGCTGTTTGCCGCTGCGGTGCTGGGGGACAACGTCAATTACTGGATCGGACGCTACATCGGCCCGAAAGTCTTCCGCTGGGAGCAGTCGCGGTTCTTCAACAAGGCGGCGTTCGACAAGACCCACGCCTATTACGAAACCCACGGCGGCAAGACGATCATCATCGCGCGGTTTTTGCCCCTGGCGCGCACCTTCGCGCCGTTCGTTGCCGGCGTCGCCAAGATGACCTATGTGCGGTTTTTACCCATGGATCTGATCGGCGGCGCGGTGTGGATCTTCTCGTTGACCCTGGCCGGCTACTGGTTCGGCAACCTGCCCCTCATCCGCGACAACCTCACCCTGGTGATCCTGGGCATCATCGCGCTGTCGCTTATGCCGCTCGCCATCGGCTATCTGCGGCACCGCCAGGCGGGGTGAGGCGGTTGGGGCCCCGCTCGCGGCAGCCCGGCTTCGCCGGGATCTGATGCGTCATGCTTCGACGGAGTCTTCTTTCAGCGGTGGCGGCCATGCTCTTGGGAGCGTGCACCGGGGCGGGCAACCGTCGCGGTCGGCCACCGTCCGAGGGGTTCAATCCGGCGCAGTTTGCCAAGACCGACATCGATCGCGTCGCCGAAGCGCACCTGGATGAAATCAACGCCGGCCTGGAACGGCTGGCCGACAAGCTCTACAGGCGGAATCCGCGCGCCTGGAAACAGGGTGGTCAGCCCAGCGCCCAGGCGGCTGCGGCGCGGATTTTCCATGCTCCGGCGGCTTGGAACTACGCCGAACTGGGCGGCGCTCGCGATGTCGACGCGGTGCGTTTGGCGTTTCGGGAAGATTTTCGCGGCGACCGCGTGCTGGCGCTAGTGGGCGGGCTGGGCGGCATGGTTGCGGCGGCATTCAACGGTAAGGAGGATTTTTTTGTTCTCGACGATCTGGACCCGCAGAAGCTCTACAACTGTGCGCGCAATTTCGAGATCGCCGCTTGGAAGCTGAACAACGCGCGCAGCGGAGGAAATGCGCTGTTCCTGCTGTCCAACGACGGCGCCAGTCCTCCCAACCTGTCTTTCGAGCGCGAGTTCGGCCGCATGATCGGCAACCTGGATCTGCTGGCGAAGATCGTTGCCGACAAAACCCGGCGGGTCGTCGTGCGTGCGGTGCAAAGCCTTGCCACCGCGGTGTTTCTGCCTGTGCATTGAGATGTCTTTTTCGATGAAGAATGTGGTGATCTTGATTTCGGGCCGCGGCAGCAACATGCGTGCTCTGGTGGAAGCGGACTTGCCCGGTCGTATCACGGCGGTGGTGAGCGACCGGCCTGGCGCCGCCGGGCTGGACTTCGCGGCGCAGCGGGGCCTGCCCACGGCGATCGTCGATTTCCGCGGGTTTTCGTCCCGCCCGCAGTTCGATGCCGCGCTGGTCGAAGAGATCGACCGCCACCGGCCCGATCTGGTCGTGCTGGCGGGTTTCATGCGCGTGCTGGGCGATGCTTTTGTCCAGCGCTACGTCGGGCGCCTGCTCAATATCCACCCGTCGCTGTTGCCGGCGTTTCCGGGTCTGCATACTCATCGCGAATCCTTGCGGGCGGGCGTGCGCCTGCACGGCTGCACGGTGCATTTCGTGACGCCGGCGCTGGATTCGGGTCCGATCGTCATTCAGGCCGCAGTGCCGGTCTTGCCGGGGGATACGGAGGACGCGCTGGCCAAGCGTGTCCTCGCCCAGGAACACCGCGTTTATCCGCAAGCCGTGCGCTGGTTTCTCGAAGGCCGGCTCACCTTGTGTGGTGACGGGAGGGTCGCTGTCGGTGGTGCCGCGCCAGAGCCGGCTGCGGCGCTGATCGTTCCGGCGCTCGACTCCGCCGCTGACGGGGCTGGAACAGTGGAGCGCGATACCTGATCAACCCGACGGCCATGCCGCGCCGAACTTTTCTCATCGCCCTTGTTTGCTCGCTATTGCTGCATTTTGGCGTGATCGCGGCGCCAGGCTGGCATCTGCCGGGGGAAACGGAGCCGGCCGCGATGCTCCTGCAAGCGCGGCTCATCCCTTCAGCGCCCAGGGATCTGCCGCCGGCTGCCGTGCCGGCGACTCCACCGCGGGCCAAGCCCGCGCCCCGGGTGCCCCGTATTGCGCCGAAACCTCGTCAGGCTTTGCCCCATACACCGATGGTGGCGCGAGCGGGCGAAACATCCCCGTCGCCAACGCAGGAGCCCCCGGCGCAAGTTCCTGCCGGGGACCACGGCGCGGCGGACGTGGCGTCTGACCCGGCCGCAACCGCGCTCCCTGGCCCTCCACCGGCAGCGGCAAGCGAGGAAATCGATGTTCTACTGCCGGGGGAGGGGCGTATCCGCTTTGACGTGATCCTGGGCTCCAGGGGGTTCGTGGTTGGCCAGGCGGTGGCGACCTGGCACCTGGATGACAAGACGTACTCGATCCGCAATGTGGCCGAGACCGTGGGCCTTGTTTCGTTGTTCAAGCGGGCGAAGGTCACGCAGACCAGTGAAGGACTGGTAAGCGCGGCCGGCCTGGTTCCCCAGGAGTACGCTCTGGTTCGCGACGATCCGACGAAGATTGGCGAAGCGGTCTATTTCGACTGGACGGCGCGCAAGATCAAGTCATTCCGCGATGGCCGGCAGAGAGAGGCGGAATTGCTGGATGGCAGTTATGACATTCTCAGCCTGATCTATCAGTTTGCCTGGTTTCCGCCCAAGGCTTCGCCACTGGAAATTCCGGTGGCCACGGGAAAGAACTACTCCACCCAGTATTTCGAGGTGCTGGGGGAGGAAAACCTGGCGCTACGGCTGGGCCGCTTTCGCACTTTGCATCTGCGGGTTGGACGATCCGGCGACAATATCACCGAGGTCTGGCTAGGGCTGGACTACAAGAATCTTCCGTTGCGGATCCGCCATACGGCGAAGAACGGGGACGTTTACGAGCAACAGGCGGTGGACGTGCGCTATGGCGATGTCAGCCTGAGTGCGTCGCCGGCACAGGTCCCCATCAACTAAGGCTCAACACCAACAATGAAACTGACGTCCAAATTGATTGACTCCGCCGTGGTGGCCCTGGCCCGCGTGCTGCCTTTCCGCCAGCCGGCTGACGCCGCCTTGTCGGAGTTTTTCCGCGAGGAACGGGCTCTTGGACTTCGGGACCGTGCATTCGTCGCCGAGACGGTCTATGGCGTGTTGCGGCGCAAGCGGTTTCTGGAACATCTTCTGGAGGGGCCGGCCAAGGCCAGGCATCTAGTCTTGATGGCCCTCGTGCGGCTGCAGGGCATGAGCCAGCGCCAGATAGCGGACCTGTTGCGGCCGGGGGAGGCGGGCTGGCTGGCCAAGGCGTTGGCGGTGCAGGTGGGCGAGCCGACACTGGCGGAACAGGTGGACTTCCCTGACTGGCTC
The DNA here is from genome assembly GCA_049593715.1 of Rhodocyclaceae bacterium. Classification (GTDB taxonomy): domain Bacteria; phylum Pseudomonadota; class Gammaproteobacteria; order Burkholderiales; family Rhodocyclaceae; genus JBAWHH01. The sequence goes on along the minus strand of JBAWHH010000581.1, from coordinate 14,089 downwards.
GTCGAGCGCTTGTTGGCCGGGATGGCGGAGGGCGAGTTGCTGGAATTGGCACGCGGCCTCAACCAAGGCGCCCCCCTGGACCTGCGGGTCAATTCCCTCAAGGCTTCCCGCGCCGACGTGCTGGCCCAGTTCGCCGCGGAGGGCATCGGGGCCGAACCCTGTCACTATGCGCCTCTGGGCATCCGCCTCGCGGACAAGCCGGCCCTGCAGCGCCATCCGCTCTTTCTCGATGGGACCATCGAAGTGCAGGACGAAGGCAGCCAGTTGCTGGGCTATCTGGTGGCGCCGAAGCGCGGCGAGATGGTGGTGGATTTCTGCGCTGGCGCGGGCGGAAAGACGCTGATGCTGGGTGCCCTGATGCGCTCGGCCGGGCGGCTGTATGCGTTCGACGTGGCCGACAAGCGCCTGGCGCGGCTGCGTCCGAGGGTGGCGCGTTCAGGTCTCTCCAACGTTCATCCGGTGCTCATCAACAACGAAAACGACCTGCGGGTCAAACGCCTGGCGGGCAAGATCGACCGTGTACTGGTGGACGCGCCCTGCAGCGGCCTCGGCACCCTGCGCCGCAACCCGGATCTGAAATGGCGGCAGACGCCGGAAACGGTGGAGGAACTGGCGCGCAAACAGCACGACATCCTTTGCGGGGCGGCGCGCATGGTCAAGCCCGGAGGGCGGCTGGTCTACGCGACATGCAGCATTCTGCCGGAGGAGAACGATGCGGTCGTGGCGGCTTTTCTCGCCAGTCACGGTGACTTTATTCAGCGATCGGCTGGGCAGATTTTGGAAGACCAGCGGATTCCGCTTCAATGCGGCGAGGCCCTGCGTTTGCTACCCCACGTTCACGGCACCGATGGTTTCTTCGCCGTCGTTCTGGAAAGGGTGAAGTCGGCTCCCGACTCTGCGGCAAAGGCGGGGGCAGCGGCTTCAGCGGACCCTTCGGTGTGAGGGACGTGGAAGATGGTGGCGCAGTGGCGGTCGATCGCCGTCGGGCGAAGCGGGGGCGAAGCTGGCGGCGGATTTTCTGTGCATGCCTGCTGGCGCAGTCGGCGTTTCTGGCAGCGCCGGATGCGGGCCTGGCCTTCGATGCCGGCACGCTGCGCAAGCCGACGGCCAGGGAGTCGATCGAAGTGGCATTTTCGCCCTGGGATGACACGGAAGGCCTGGTGTTGCGCACGATCCAGTCGGCCAAAAGCACGATATATGTGCAGGCCTATATTTTCACCAGCCGCAAGGTGGCGGACGCGCTGATCGATGCCAAACGGCGCGGCGTGCGAGTCGAGGTTCTTGCAGATCGGGAGACGACGCTGAAAGGGCGCAACCGCATTGCGGATCTGGCTGACGCGGGGATCTCGGTATGGTTGGAGTATCGCTATGCGGTGGCTCACAACAAGGTGATCATCACCGATCCCCGGTCACCCGATTGCGCGGTGGTGACCGGTTCCTACAATTTCACCTATTCTGCGCACGCCAAGAATGCGGAGAACGTCCTTGTTATTCGGAGCAATCCGGATGTGGCGCGCAGTTACTACAACAATTTCCTGCGCCATCGCGACGGTGCAATTCCGTATCGTGCTGCGCTGCCTCCCGATAACTGACGAACTACGCCGCGCCAGAAAACAAAAAACCCGCCTCGGCGGGTTTTTTGCAGCACAAACGAAACGTGCAACTACTTGAGCTTTACTTCCTTGTAAGCCACATGCTTGCGGGCTTTGGGATCATATTTGGAGATCTCCATTTTCCCGGGCATGGTCTTCTTGTTCTTGGTCGTGGTGTAGAAGTGGCCGGTGCCCGCAGTGGACTCCAGCTTGATTTTTTCCCGTCCGCCCTTGGCCATGGCGTGCTCCGTTCAGAAGTTAGATTTTCTCGCCGCGCGCGCGCAGCTCGCCGAGGACGACATCGATGCCCTTCTTGTCGATGGTGCGCAGGCCGGCATTGGAAACGCGCAGGCTGACCCACCGATTTTCGCTGTCCACCCAGAACCGGCGGTTTTGCAGGTTGGGCAGAAAGCGCCGCTTGGTTTTGTTGTTGGCGTGGGATACGTGGTTTCCGACCATCGGACCCTTACCTGTGACTTGGCAAACGCGTGCCATGGTTTGCTCCAGAATTCGTAAAACGGAGCATGATACCGGAGAAGGTGCCTGCTGTTCAAGATTTGTGCCGAGCCGAATGCACTTTGTTCTACAGCAGGCCGCGTTCGGCGAAAGACAGCGGCTGGGCCAGGCCCGCGACGATGAAATGGTCGAGGACGCGGACATCCACGAGACCGAGCGCCTGTTTGAGCGCTCGGGTCAACTGCTCGTCGGCGGAGCTGGGCTCGGCCACGCCTGAGGGGTGGTTATGGGCAAATATCACCGCTGCAGCGTTGTGGGCCAGCGCAAGCTTGACGATCTCCCGCGGGTACACACTGGTTTGGGTGAGGGTGCCGCGAAATGCCTCTGCTGCGTGGATGAGGTGATTCTGGGCGTCGAGCAGCAGCACCATGAATACTTCGTAGGGCAGTGCCGCCAGTCTCAGGCGCAGGTAGTCCCTTACTTGCTGCGGAGAAGATAGGAGATCCCGGTTCCCCATTTCTTCGCGTAGCGCCCGGCGCGCCAGTTCCAGAGCCGCTTTGAGTTGCGCCGCCTTGGCGACCCCCATTCCGGGAACACTCTGCAACTCGTCCATCGATGCGGCGGCGAGCCGAGCCAGACTGCCGCCCCAGCGGGCGAGAAGGTCCCGGGCCAAATCCACCGCGCTCTTGCCCTTGACCCCTACGCGCAGGTAGATCGCCAGCAACTCAGCATCGGACAGCGCTTCCACCCCGTCGCGTAGCAACCGCTCCCGGGGCCTGTCCCCCTCTGGCCAATCGGTGATCGCCATGGCGTTTTCGATCCGTTAGAATCCGCGGGCCCATTCTACCAATCCCCATGGCAAAGACATGCCTGATCTGAATCAGAAACGTATCGTCCTCGGCGTCACCGGCGGCATTGCAGCCTACAAGGCGGCGGAACTGACGCGCCTGCTGGTGAAAGAGGGGGCGGACGTCCACGTGGTACTGACCCAGGCCGGCGCTCATTTCGTGACACCGGTAACCTTCCAGGCCTTGTCCGGCAATCCAGTGTGGACCGATCTGTGGGATTCGCGCATGGCGGACAACATGGCCCATATCGACCTTACGCGAGGGGCTGACGCGGTCGTTGTGGCGCCGGCGAGCGCGGATTTCCTCGCGCGGCTAGCCCAGGGCCGGGCGGACGATCTGCTCACCACGCTATGCCTCGCCCGGGAACGCAGTCCGGAGGGTGCGCGGCCTGCCTGCACCCTGCTGGTGGCGCCGGCCATGAACCGCCAGATGTGGGAGAACCCGGCAACCCAGCGCAATGTCGCCCAGTTGCGGGCGGACGGTGTTGCCATGCTCGGCCCCGCCAGCGGCGAGCAGGCCTGTGGCGAGGTGGGCGTCGGACGTATGCTGGAACCAGAGGATCTTCTGGAGGATATCGTCGGCTGTTTCCAGCCCAAGCCTCTTACGGGCTTGCGGGTAATGGTGACTGCCGGACCGACGTTCGAACCTTTGGACCCGGTGCGTGGATTGATTAATCTCAGCTCGGGAAAGATGGGGTTCTCGCTGGCGCGGGCGGCGGCAGAAGCGGGAGCGGATGTGACCCTGGTCGCCGGGCCCGTCAGCCAGAAGACGCCGCGCACGGTGAAGCGGGTCGACGTGACTACCGCTTTGCAGATGCGCGATGCCGTTATGGGGCGGATCGCCGATTGCCACATTTTCATCGGTGTTGCGGCGGTGGCGGATTACCGTCCAGCGCAGACGGCTGCCCAGAAAATGAAGAAAGGCGAACGGGACAAGACGCTGCAGTTGATGTCCAATCCGGACATTCTGGCGGAGGTCGCGTCGCTGCCCAAGGCCCCGTTCTGCGTGGGCTTTGCCGCCGAGAGCGAGAATCTGCTGGAGAATGCCGAGGGCAAGCGCTTGGCCAAGAAGCTGCCCCTTTTGGTCGGCAATCTGGTTCAGCACGGCTTCGGCCGCGACGAAAACACGGTGGTGCTGTTCGATAACGGCGGACAGCACCCCTTGGCGCCTGCGCCCAAGCTGGCTGTGGCACGTGCCATCGTGGATCATCTGGCGCGAAAGCTGACCTGATCGCGGCGCTGGAGCGCTTCGTACGAGATTCCCTTCGTTCGGTCTTCGCTGCAAAGGGGCCGTCCGCGGCGTTTGGTGCGGAAGCGCCCCTTTTCGTGTTGATGACTTCGCGGCTGTTACGAAGGCCCAAGCAATCTTGGAGTGAGCGTTTTGGAGATTGAGATTCGGATTCTGGATGACAGGCTGAGGGAATGGGGGCTGCCTCAGTTCCAGAGCGACATGGCGGCGGGAATCGACCTCTTTGCCTGCCTGGAAACGCCACTGCGTCTGGAGCCCCAGGCGCCGGCCGTTCTGATCCCGACCGGTTTTGCGCTGCACATGAACAACGAGAGAGTGTGCGCCTTGATTTTTCCCCGCTCGGGGCTCGGCCACAAGTGGGGTCTCGTTCTGGGCAATGGCACCGGTGTGGTCGATGCAGATTACATGGCGGAGTGCTTCGTCAGTGTGTGGAACCGCAACCCGCCGGCCAGTGGGAGTGAAGGCGGTGAGGGAACCATCGTGGTCAATGCTGGCGACAGGATCGCACAGATGGTTTTCGTTCCCATCTTCCGGCCGCGTCTTGTCGAAGTCTCTGTGTTCTCCGAAACCAGCCGCCGTGGTTTGGGCGGATTCGGATCTACCGGTGGGGCCGGCTTGGGATAACCGGCGCGGCTTGCTCTTTCGGCTTCGCCAAAAAAGAAAGCGGCCCCTGGAAGGGCCGCCCTTTGTTGCCGCGCTTGAGCGTTATTTGCGGCGCTTCTTCGAGGTTGGTTCTGGGTCGGTACCATCGATCTTTAATTGTCCGCCAGTGCCCATCCCATGGGGACCGGTCGCCTGTTGCGGCCGATAGGCTTTCACCGCCCGTACCATTTGGTTATACGCATCGGTAAACGCTGCAGCGATCACTTTACCCTGGGGCGTGTTGGTGTAGCCGCCCAGTCCCCCGCCACCGCCGGCCCCAAGCAAGCCGCCGAAAATGCCGAAATCCATGTTGGAGGCGCTGCCCTCGGATGCGGAGACCTGCACGCCTGAGCGGTTGTCCACCAACGTGAGCATGGTAGAAGCTTCATTCTTCTTCATTGAACCCGCGACGGCGCCAAGCAGCGCCGCGCCACGACCGTATCCGCCCAATGCACCGCCGATCCCACCAGTGCCTTGCTCGCTGAAGATGACCGTTGGCGTGAGGCCGTAGTCCGCAGAGACCATCTGGCCTTTGCCGAAATTGCTCTTTGAACGCAGTTCGCCCGACTGCTGCAATGCGCGCTCGGTTTGCATGGCGGAGAAACCGCGGCCGCGCTCGACCACGACGAAACAGTTGCTTTGCTGCACCAGGAGCCGCAGCAGGGGAACCGTCGACGTGAGTTTGTACTGTCTCGTCAGGATGGAGTACCAGTCAGCGGACTGATCTTCGAGGAGCCCAAGGGTGCCCAGGGGACGATCGCAGCGTTCGAGTTGGGAGTTCGCATTCTGCGCTGTGCTACCGGCCGCGGCGCCAGTAGCGGTGGTCTTTGCGTCTTCCGAGCCCATTTTTACGGGGGCGGAAAGACAGCCTGTCAGGGCTATGGCAGCGCAGGCCGCAGCCAGCGGTTTGATGTTCATGTTTCTCCTAGGAGATTGATTAATGGGAGCAATGACACTCGGGACCTTGCATAGGCCGCAGTTTCATGGCCGCATTCTAGGCGCCCGACAACGGCCTTTCAATCGACTGAGAACATGACTTGTGAAATAGTTGGAGTCGTCAGTTATTCTGGCGGCACAGCGCTGCCGGAGGGGTGTTTTGTCGCGCCTTGTATCAGCGGCGCCGTCTGTTGAGGTACCGATATTCCTTCTCGGACTGAGCGTTTGGGCTGCAGACGTTTTCTTGCGGCGACACTGGGACTGTGTTTTCGGGGGCACGCCAGATGAATCCTCTTTGAGTGCGCCCGGTTGAGTGCCTACGTTTCGCCCTTTGCGTTTTTTCCGCCGGTGGCCCCCCATGGATTGTTTTGCTCTGCGTCTTGACCCGGATGGCGATCTTCGGTCTTTGCTGGAGCTTGAATCCCAAAGGCGGCGGCTTGCCGCTGGGATCGTTCTCAGCGCGGTTGGCAGCCTGTCGGTGGCGCGGCTGCGATTCGCCGGCCGTCAGGAAATCATGGAGATTCGCGGTGACCTGGAGATTCTTCAACTTGGCGGCACGCTGGGCCTGGACGGTGCGCATCTCCATATGGCGATTGCCGACGCCGAGGGTCGAGTGTCTGGCGGACATGTGGTGCAGGGCTGCATTGTCCGCACGACAGCCGAAATTGTCTGTGGTGTCGTGCCAGGGGTGGCCTTCTTTCGCCGGCTCGACCCGCGAACTGGCTTCCGCGAGCTGGTTGTGAGGCCGGAGAGCGACGTCGACACACGACGTTGAGGGCGGTGTTTCGTCGATTCGATCGGCGGTCATTGTCCATCCCCGGCACATACCCCTACCGGGTATAGGTGGGTCAAAGGTTATATGGATCAATGTCGTAGGCGGCTTTCCAGCAAGGCCTTTTCCGCGAGAAGCGCACTTCCCTGTTTTCATCTCGTGCGGTGGCACGATGGCTGCTTCCGATGACTAGGCGCGAACGCAACCCTTATCCACGCGGTGGGCGATCGGGAGGAATGCTGCGATCGCGCAAGCGATTGATTGTCGAAACCTACGGAACATTGCCCGGAACTTCAGGGCGGCCGAGTCGGTCGGACGGCAAATCGGGGAGGTGTCTCCGAAACCTATGAAACGGGTTGTTGCCGGCAGATTCGTTCAAGAACTCGATTTTGTAGTGGCTCTCAGAAATGCCAGTTGCCGCTCCTGGCTAGATGCGAGACGGTCGAATTTGCCCTTATCAAACATTTGTCACGGGTACAGATGTCCCGCACGGCTATCCTCGCATGCCGTTGAAGAGCGGTTCTTCGGGCTCCGCCTTCTGGTCAAGTTTCCTCGGCTGGTGCCGATTCAGCCACCCACCAATCAATCCGCGAAGGATTAACAATGAATTCTGAAACCAATACTTTTGATCGAGAAGTTGAGAACCGTGCGGCGCACGAGTCGAAGGCAGTTTGCTCGGATACACGGCACCCCTTTCATGCCGCCAGCTCTACTGTGGCGGAATCCGAACTCAATACTGTGGCCGAATTAGGCTACGACTGATCTTGTGTGGAGGACAGCTCCGGGTGATTTGCCGACAGATTGTGCGCGGAGAAGGCGACGCAAGGATCTCGATCAGTGTTCGCATGGCCGCAACAATATCCCTGGAGAATTGGTCCCGCAGGTATGGAGGACAAAGCACCATGGTAATGAATCAACAGAGTTTTGTACCTATCGGTTGCGCATCTGACGACGATAGGTTGCTTATCGAGCATGTTTTTGGCCCCAACTTCTTTGTTACCGACGAAACCGGGCAGGGGCTGACGACGCTGCGCAACCAGCGTCTGCTGAGGTACGCCAGAGACATCGTCTCCAGGGCGGAGGGGTTCCAACTCGGTGCCCATGAAGACGAATTGGCGCGCTTGGGGCAGTTGGCTGACGCCTTGACGCCAGCGGATTTTCAGCGGGCTCGGGAGAGCGAACCCGCTAGCGCGTGGCAATTCACCGAGTTTGACCACGCTCACTTCGTGGGCAGCCTGGAATGAGGTCCCACCGAATTGCAGCAAGGTGTTTGTCCGCACAGGCGGCAGCGATTTGCGGATGTACCCTCGCAACGGCCTTTGCGGGATGAGCGAGAACCGGCAGTGATTGCCGTCACCGCGGAGACAAGTGGCACGTCAGGGGCTGCCTTGCAGAGGCAGTCACCGCTTCGAATAGCCCAGGAGGGACAGATGATGCAGGTACAGGACATTCATAGAGTCGTAGAGGATTCACGAAGGTATTTCGGCCTTCCACCGAGGAATTCTTGCCGCCGCTCCGACAGGTTGGTGAGCCGGAACGTCGCGGGGCAGATTCGAAACGATCACGGTTCAGCCGCGCCCTTTCGCGCTTGCTCCGCCACTGCCCGCTTTTCGCGGCCGACGTGATTCAACAAAACGGCTGCGTCAGCGGCAGTTCGCGCGCGATCACTTCTTTGACCTGTTCCAGGGCGTTGGGCGCGAGGCAATCGATCATTTCTATGCCCGCCATCCCGCGCATCCATGTCATCTGGCGCTTGGCGAGCTGACGCGTGGCTGCGGTGGCCTTCTGGCGCATCGTTTCATAGTCGTAGAGTCCATCCAGGTATTCCCAGACCTGTCGGTAGCCCACCGCGCGCATCGACGGTAAGTCCAAGCTCAGCTTGTGGGTGCTTCGCAGTGCGACAAGCTCGTCGATCAGTCCGTTGGCCAGCATGCCATCGAAACGTTGTGCGATCCGTTGGTGCAGGACTGCACGATCGGATGGCATAAGGCCAATTGCAACGAACCGCCATGCGGGGCGCCTTTCCGGCTTGGCGGCGTAGGCCATCCCTACCGTTACACCGGTCAGGCGAACGATTTCGAGCGCCCGCTGAATGCGTTGCGCGTCGTTGGGTTTCAGGCGGGCCGCAGTGTCCGGATCGATCAGGGCAAGTTCGGCGTGTAGGGCTGGCCAACCTAGTCTCGCCGCGCGCTCGTCGATTTCACGCCGGACAATGGGGTCTGCACCCGGCAACTCCGACAAGCCTTCGCGCAGTGCTTTGAAGTAGAGCATGGTTCCCCCGCAAAGCAGGGGAACCCGTCCCCGAGCATCAATCTCCTCCATTAGTCTCAGCGCATCGATCCGGAAGCGCGCCGCGGAGTAGCTTTCCTCCGGTCTGATGATGTCCACTAGATGGTGTGGACAGATCGATGCCTCTGCGCCGGAGAGCTTTGCCGAGCCCACATCCAGGCCAAGGTAAACTTGGGCCGAGTCTACGCCGATGATTTCAAGAGGCAGGTGCCGAGCCAATGCACACGCTATGGCCGTCTTGCCGCTAGCGGTAGGGCCCATCAACAGTACGGCCATGGGGCGGGTCTGCAAAGCTGCTCTGGGCATCGGCAGTCGAAATGATGAACTCGAGGTGACAGATTTTAATCGTGGCTCAAATTCTCGGCCGGCTGCGGGAGCGGCCGGTGATTCCGATACATAAGTGGGCGCGCATGAACAGAATCGATAGCATTTTCCGCCGTGTTCTTGCGGCCGTTTTGCTGCTGGCCGCGGTTCCTGGCTGGGCGGGAGAACGTCTATACCTGTGGGAAGCCACAAAGGGTGACGCCAGAGTCTTTCTTTTCGGATCGGTTCACCTCTGCCGCCCAGATTGTTTTCCGCTCCCGGACGAAGTGCTGCGCGCTGTGGATGAAGCGGCGACTCTGGCCGTGGAATTGGATCCCGGGGCACGCGGAATGCAGAGCCAATTGTTGGCGCGAGCGCTCTATCCGGCGGGAGAAACGTTACATCGGGATTTATCTGCGCAATCGATCGACCACCTGAACGCCGCCCTTAGCCGCGTCGGCATGCCCGCCGCGTCGGTCCTGCGCATGCGACCGTGGATGGTGGTCAGCACGCTCACCATGGGCGCCGCAATTCAAGCGGGGTATGGCGCGCAGCAGGGCATCGATTTGTGGCTGCTAAGGCGGGCGCGCGCCCAGGGCAAATCGATCGTCGAGTTGGAGACGGTCGATGAGCAACTGGCATCGCTGGACACGATGCCCCGTGAGCAGCAGGAACAGATGGTTCGCCAGACCTTGGACATGGTGCATCAGGGAAAGCTGACAGGCTACATTGATGAGTTGGTGGATGCGTGGCGCAGAGGGGATCCCGAACGGCTGCTCGCCCTTTCGCGCGAAGGTTTGCCGGGCGAGGCTCAGGCGGAAAGGCTCGTTTCGGCCCTGGTCGCCCAGCGGAATCGTGTCATGGCAACTCGCATCGCCGAAGTGTCGGCCGAAAGAGGGGTGGTGTTCGCTGCCGTTGGCGCGCTGCATTTCGCGGGCAAGGGCAACATCCTGGAGCATCTGCAGGCCGCAGGTTTCACCGTACGCCAACTCTCGGCGGGCAACAACGTCCACTGAGCATTCCAATCCTGCTCAGGCGCAGAAAAAGGGTTCTCGAAATTGCAGAGAGTTGGCCATTCTCGTCATTGAGAATCGGCTGCAGAGGCCCCTCCAGCGTCGGGTTCAAAGCTCTGGAATCACCGCCTGTCCGCCGAGGCGGCCATTTCGGCGGCGAACATCCAGCGCGCATCGGGGCGGGAAGAACGATGATGAAGTCGCGAATTCTCCTCGGCGCGCCTCCTTTGCGCCTTGGTGTAGCATTCGAGCGTTTTGGGGCAATTTGCATGCCTCGGTGAACTCGTTTCCGATTCCGGCCAGCGGCCTCCTTTCCATCGAATCAACGCTCGAATCTGCTGAGTCCATGGTTATCACTGAGGCGATTGCAATTGCTGCCGGGGCGGCTCTCGGAGCGTTGTCGCGATGGGGGTTGTCCATTTATTTCAATCCTTTGTTTCCGACGATCCCGCTAGGGACGCTGCTTGCCAATCTCGTGGGGGGCTATCTGATCGGGGTGGCGGTGGCGGTCTTCTCCTCAGTTGCCGGCTTGCCGCCCGAGGCGCGTTTGTTTGCCGTCACCGGTTTTCTGGGTGGGCTGACCACGTTCTCAACTTTTTCCGCAGAAGTCGTTTTTCTGCTCAATGGCGGGCAATTCGGCTGGGCGCTCTTGGGGGTGAGCGCTCATGTGGTCGGCTCTCTTGTGCTGACCGGCTTGGGAATTCTGAGCGGAAACTATCTGCTTCGGGTAACTGCGCTTTGAACGGCCGCTGGTCTGTGCCTGAACCCGCTGTGCTGGGCTGCATATGGCGGGAACCCGTTTCCCTATCCAGCCGTCGAAACGACGGTTTTCACAAACGAAACAAAACATGACTGATAGTTTGCTTGTCCCCGGGCGGATGTTGTTTGTGGTTCTCCTCCTTGCCGGGTGCGGCCGGAGCGATTCACCGCCAGCGGTCAGTTCGCCTGCCGCGGTGATGACCAATGCGGGGCCGGTTACACCCCTCGCGGCAAGCCTGCCGGATTTTTCCGCGCTGGTGGATCGGGTGGGTCCGGCGGTTGTCAATATTGCGACGATTCAGGTTTCCAAGACGCCGTCCTTGCCCCAGAACCACCCATTCCACGATTTCTTGCGCCGTTTCGGCATGCCGGGCGAGGGTGAGGAGCAGCGGAGCGAAGGCATGGGTTCGGGCTTCATCGTCAGCGAAGACGGTTTTGTCCTCACAAATTCCCATGTGGTCGATGAGGCCAAGACGGTGACCGTCAAGTTGACGGACAAGCGAGAATTCACCGCACGTGTCGTCGGTGTCGATAAGCGCACCGACGTGGCACTGCTGAAAATTGACGCAACTGGCCTGCCCGTGGTGCATGTCGGTGATGCCAACAAGGTCAAAGTTGGCGCCTGGGTGGTTGCTGTTGGGCAGCCTTTCGGCTTTGAGAACACGGTTACCGCGGGGATCGTCAGCGCGAAATCGCGCTCCCTGCCGGACGAATCGCTTGTCCCTTTCATCCAGACCGATGTGGCCATCAATCCAGGCAACTCGGGCGGACCACTTTTTAATCTCGATGGCGAGGTGGTTGGCATCAACTCCCAGATTTATAGTCGCACCGGCGGTTTCATGGGACTGTCTTTCGCGATACCTATCGACGTCGCCATGCGTGTCAAGGAGCAGTTGCAGACCACCGGCCATGTGTCCAGGGGCAAACTTGGTGTAGCCATACAGCGCGTGACGAGTGATCTCGCCCAGTCATTCGGCCTCGAGAAACCCGTTGGCGCGCTGGTTTCCTCAGTCGAGCGCGGCAGTCCGGCCGAACGGGCTGGTATCCTGCCCGGGGATGTCGTGTTGGCGGTGGATGGGCAGAGCATTGATGCAAACGTGGATCTGGCACGCGTCATCGCCAATTTGCGGCCGGGTCAGACGGTGCTGCTGCGCGTGTGGCGCCAAGGATCGGCCCGCGACATCCGGGCCACCTTGGCGGATTTGGAAGCGCAGGACGCGAAAAACAAGGACAGCGATATCCCGGCCGCTGAAGTTCCTGGCAAGCTCGGACTCGCTCTGCGCCCATTGACGGCCGCGGAAGCCCAAGAACTTCAGGTTCGAGGCGGTCTTGTCGTGGTCGAGGCGGAAGGAGTTGCCGCCCGGGCCGGAGTTCAGCCAGGCGATGTGGTTCTGGCCGTCAACGGCGAGCCGGTGTCATCCCTGGCGCAGTTCGGCGCCTTAGTAAACCGTCGAGGTGCCAAGGCTCTTCTTGTTCAGCGTGACGAAACAAGACTTTACGTGCCGCTGCCCGAGGGGTAGCCCGCTATAGTCTTGCTGCGTTCTTCAAGAGATTGTGGCCAGGCGCCGTCTGGCCCCTCTCTCCTACAACAGGTAGAGTCGCCGACTCACTCTGACGCGGAGTGTGCTCCCCTTCTCTGGCGGTCTGGCACTCGGTGGTCCGATGTTGCACCTGTGACCAACGAGAGAGGGGCGGTAGGGGACCGGCTGCAAACCACGTCATTCGCCCTTGCAGCGGCTCTGCGCGGGGAGGTGGCGCGCGAGAAAGTCCATCTGGTCCGCCAGAATGTTGCGGTTGCAGAGGATCAGATACTCCGCCTTGTTCGGCACATAGGGCGCGTATAGCAGTTCCATGTGCGCCTGCTCCGGTGTGCGGCCGCTCTTGCGTTGGTTGCAAGGCCGGCAAGCAGCAACGACGTTCATCCACGTATCGCGTCCGCCCTGTGACAAAGGAACGATGTGATCTCGGGTCAGACGCGTACTGGAGAATTCAAACCCGCAATAGCCGCAGATTTGCCGGTCACGATTAAAAAGCTCTCGGTTGTTGAGCGGTGGGGTTTGGGAGAACGTTTTCGGAGGGAGCGCCCGGCCCTTGATGGCGATAATACTGCTGGTGACGATCTCGGACCGCTCCCCCGTGATTCGTGACATCCCACCGAGAAATGTGAAAGAAACTTCACCCGCAGCCCAGGCGACCAAGTTCTTGGTGTAATAAAAGACGGCGTGTTGCCAGCAGACCCAGCGATGGGGCACACCGTACATGTCCAAGGTGAGAATCAGGGGATGCGCCTGGTACGCGGATAAGGTGTTCATCTCCAGCGTAAAATTGCGGGGTTGACACGGTTGCTGGAGCCTAACAGAGCACGATGATTTTGCAAGGGGCAAGCGATTGGGAATCTGCGGCGGTTTCGGCGCGGCGCCGGTTGTACAAGGCGCTGGCGGTGTCCCTTGTGGTCCATTGCGTCGTGTTGTGGCCAGGGGCCCTTCCCCGAGCGCCACTAGCCATCGCCCAGCCTCTTTCGGTGACACTGCGTGAGCGCCCTACCACTGGGGTCGTTCGTAGCGCGCTAGCTGAGGCAAAAACGCGCGAGATGCCGGTCCGGGCTCGTGAGACCGATGCTTTGGTGCGCAAGCGCGCGCCAGAACGATCCATCCGGAATTCGTTGCTTAGTACTGCCCCTGCATCGACGGCTCCGCGGGTACAAAGCACCCCGCCGACGCTGCCAAGTCCTGCGCCCCGTGGCGATACGGCCGTAGCCGCAGGCCAAGCTTCCGCGCCTGCGGCGAATCACTCGTTGTCTTCCCGTTCGCACCGTGGTGCGGAAGGTGGCCCAGAACCAACTGATGGCCTCGACCTCGGCGCCCTGCGAGACTACCGCTTTGCCGTGGTACGGGCATTTCGAAAAAGATATCCTCCGCTCGCAGTGGAGCGGGGCTGGACGGGTACCGCCCAGGTGCGCCTGACTGTCGGACCCGAGGGTGAGCCGCGGGAGGTGTACGTCGTCGCCACGTCTGGTCACGCTATTTTGGACGCCGAGGCCCGTACCAGCATTGCGATGGCTGCCCGGATCGCTGAATTGCCGGCAGCGCTGATGGGACACCGATTCCACGTTGAACTCCCAGTGGAGTTTCGGCTCGACGAGTTCGTTTCGCAGCGTTAGTCCAGGCTTCTACGTCCTCTTGGGCAGCGCAAGCTCTCTCCCTGAACACTTCAATTGCCTGGGCTGCTGGG
>JBAWHH010000580.1:0-3760 GCA_049593715.1 Rhodocyclaceae bacterium | reverse complement strand
CGGTCACCTGCGGCGACCGGCCTTCGCCAAACGGCGCGACCCGCTTACTCGAAGCGGATGATTGCCTGATCCACCGCCAGACTTTCCCCCGGATTGGCCAAGATTTCGGCCACCACCCCGTCGTTCTGGGCCCGCAGCACGTTCTCCATCTTCATCGCCTCGATGGCTGCCAAGCGCTCGCCTGCATTGACGCGCTGCCCAGCCTGGACCGAAACCTGAGTGAGCAGTCCGGGCATAGGCGAAAGCAGGAATTTCGACATATCCGGCGGAGCCTTGTAGGGCATTTTCGCCAGCAACTCGGCGGAACGTCCGGTAAGGACATGCACATCGGCTTGGCGTCCCCAGTGGAACAGCCTATAGGTCAGCACGCGGCGCTCGACCTGCATGCAGAACGGCATACCGTTCAGTCTTCCCTTGTATAGCGGCTGGCCGAACGTCCAATTCGACAGTACGTCGTAGGTCTCGCCCTTATAGCGCACCATGTGCCCGCCATCGATTGCGCGCACATTGACAGGATGCATGTCGGCACCCATGAGCACGACGTAATCCTCGCCGATCTGGCGCGAATGCCCCGGCATCTGGCCGGTGATGCGCGAAGCGCGCCCCAGATAGGCACGGTGGATGGACGCCGCAACCGCGATCAGCATGGCCGGGTCGTCGTGGGGAACATCCTCGGCGTGGAAACCCGTCGGATACTCTTCGGCGATGAAATTGGTCGTCAGATTGCCGGCGATGAAGCGCGGGTGCTGCATCAGCGCAGCCTGGAACGCGATATTGCTTGACACGCCGCGGATGCAGAACTCATTCAGTGCCTCGCGCATCCGCTCGATGGCGCGGTCGCGAGTCGCGCCGTGGGTGATCAGCTTGGCGATCATCGAATCGTAGTACATCGATATCTCACCACCTTCATAGACGCCCGTGTCAACGCGCACCGCTCGGTCCTGCTCACCGGGTGGGATGTACTTCACCAACCGGCCGATCGACGGTAGGAAGTTGCGGAACGGATCCTCGGCATTGATACGGCACTCCATCGCCCAGCCATTGAGTTGGACCTGATCCTGGGTGAAGCCAAGCTTTTCGCCCGCAGCGATGCGGATCATCTGCTCCACCAGATCAAGCCCGGTGATCATCTCGGTCACCGGATGCTCGACCTGCAGCCGCGTATTCATTTCCAGGAAGTAGAAGCCGCGGTCTTTGCCGACCACGAACTCCACCGTGCCGGCGGACTGGTATTGGACAGCCTTGGCCAGCCGAACCGCCTGTTCCCCCATTGCCTTCCGGGTTGCCGCATCCAGGAAAGGCGACGGCGCCTCTTCGATCACCTTCTGGTGGCGACGCTGGATCGAGCATTCGCGCTCCCAGAGAAAGACACAGTTGCCATGGCTGTCACCAAGCACCTGAATCTCGATGTGGCGCGGCTCTTCGATGTACTTCTCGATAAAGACCCGATCGTCCCCGAAGCTCGCCTTCGCTTCGTTGCGGCACGCCTGGAAGCCTTCCCGCGCTTCGTCGTCGCTACCGGCAACGCGCAATCCCTTGCCGCCGCCGCCAGCGCTGGCCTTGATCATCACCGGATAGCCGATCTCACGGGCAATCTTGACCGCCTGCTCGACCTCCTCGATCACGTCCGTGTACCCCGGAATCGTGTTGACCTTGGCCTCCATGGCCAGCTTCTTGGACGCAATCTTGTCGCCCATGGCCTGGATGGAATGGGGCTTCGGTCCGATGAAGACGATGCCCTCCTTCTCCAGGGCGTCACAGAACGCGGCATTCTCCGACAGGAAACCGTAACCGGGATGAACCGCCTGGGCTCCCGTGTCCTTGCAAGCCTGAATGATGCGGTCGGCGCGGAGATAGCTTTCGGCGGACGGCGCCGGACCGATGAGGACGGCCTCGTCGGCCAGGTCCACGTGCATGGAATCACGGTCCGCCTCGGAATAGACCGCGACCGTCTTGATACCCATCTTGCGCGCCGTGCGAATGACACGGCAGGCGATTTCGCCGCGATTGGCGATCAGGATTTTCTGGAACATGATCTTCTCACCGCGAAGGACAGCGCGCAGACGCGGTCCGGGACGGCCCCGGTCCGGGAGCCCTTCGCATGGTTGGCGACAAAAGGAAAAGCCACAGCGAACGACTGCAGCGCGTCACAAAGGAATGTTGCCGTGCTTGCGCCAGGGGTTCTCCAGCCTCTTCTCCCGCAGCATGGACAGCGAACGGCAAACGCGTTTGCGTGTTTCATGCGGCATGATCACATCGTCGATATAACCCCGATGCCCGGCGATGAACGGATTTGCGAACTTCTTGCGGTACTCCTCCGTACGGTCGGCAATGCGTACTGGGTCACCGATGTCCTTGCGGAAGATGATCTCCACTGCCCCCTTCGGCCCCATCACCGCAATCTCTGCCGACGGCCAGGCAAAATTCACGTCGCCGCGCAGATGCTTCGACGACATCACATCGTAGGCACCGCCGTAGGCCTTGCGCGTAATCACCGTCACCTTGGGCACGGTGCACTCGGCGTAGGCATAGAGCAGTTTGGCGCCGTGTTTAATGATCCCGCCGTACTCCTGAGCAGTGCCAGGCATGAAACCCGGGACATCCACGAAGGTCACCACCGGAATATTGAAGGCGTCACAGAAGCGCACGAAACGGCCGGCTTTGATGGAACTCTTGATGTCCAGGCAGCCCGCCAGAACCAAGGGTTGGTTGGCAACAATGCCCACGGTGTGCCCTTCCATCCGGGCGAAGCCAATGATGATGTTTTGGGCGTGACTGGCCTGGAGTTCGAAAAAATCCACATCGTCCACGATCTTCAGGATCAACTCCTTCATATCGTAGGGCTTGTTGGGATTGTCCGGCACCAAGGTGTCGAGCGAGTAGTCCAGCCGATCAGCGGTATCGGGCGTCCAGCGCACTGGCGGCTTTTCGCGGTTGTTGGACGGGAGGTAGTTGAAGAAGCGTCGCACCAGCATCAGTGCCTCGACGTCGTTCTCGAACGCCAAATCCGATACGCCGGACTTGGTGCAATGGCTAATCGCGCCGCCCAACTCCTCGGCAGTCACCTCTTCGTGGGTCACGGTCTTGACGACTTCCGGACCGGTGACGAACATGTAGGAGGAGTCCTTCACCATGAAGATGAAGTCGGTCATGGCCGGCGAGTAAACGGCACCGCCGGCGCAGGGGCCCATGATCACCGAAATCTGCGGGATGACGCCCGAAGCCATCACGTTGCGCTGGAACACCTCGGCGTAGCCGCCCAAGGAAGCGACGCCCTCCTGGATCCGCGCGCCGCCGGAGTCGTTCAACCCAATCACTGGCGCACCCACCTTCATGGCGTGATCCATGATCTTGCATATTTTCTCGGCGTGAGCTTCGGAGAGAGAACCGCCGAACACAGTGAAATCCTGACTGAAGACAAAGGCCACGCGACCATTGATGGTGCCGTAGCCTGTCACCACGCCGTCACCGGGAATCTTCTGGTCCGCCATGCCGAAATCGCTGCAGCGGTGTTCCACGAACATGTCCCACTCTTCGAACGAGCCCGGGTCCAGCAACAACTCGATGCGTTCCCGGGCGCTCAGCTTACCCTTGGCGTGCTGTGATTCGATGCGTTTCTCGCCGCCGCCCAGGCGGGCCGCCGCCCGCTTTTCGTCGAGCTGGCGAATGATGTCGTGCATGCCCCGATTCTCCCTGAAGTTCCCTGTTGTCCGTGGCCTTGGGCCAACCGCCAATGGCGACGGCGGGCTGTTCCGCGGAA
>JBAWHH010000579.1:0-1683 GCA_049593715.1 Rhodocyclaceae bacterium | reverse complement strand
CCCGTCCCGCTCCAGGCGCGTGATCTCCGCCGCCGTCTCCAGCCGCGGGCCCTGGACCGCCCCATACACCGCGCCATCCTTGAGATCTTCGCCTTGCGTCCGGGCGGCCTGCAGAAGCTTGGCGCGTAACGCCCCATCGTAAGGTTCGGTGAAGTCGATATGCACCACCGCTTCCTCCAGCCCCTCGTGGAAAGTCGCCCGGCGACCCCAGGTGTAGTCGACGATCTGGTGCGGCACCACCAGCGTTCCCGGAACCAGATCAGCGCGGATCCCTCCCACCGAAGACACCGATACGATGCGGCTGACTTTGGCCGACTTCAGCGCCCAGATATTGGCGCGGTAGTTCACCCGGTGCGGCGGAATCGTGTGGCCGTATCCGTGGCGCGCCAGGAACACCACCGGAAACTGCTGCACCCGGCCAAACAGCAGCGCCCCCGAAGGCTCGCCATAAGGCGTGCGCACCACCTCGCGGTGCGACACGTCCAGGCTGGACAACTGCGTCAAGCCGCTACCGCCAATGATCGCCAGCATCTCCGCCCATCAAGCTTGTTGGGCCGAAGATTCTAGCATCGGCGGCAAAACCACCTGCCGCTTCGGGACGTGCCATATCGCCGGCCCCGCGATTCGGGATAGAATTCGCGCCACGGAGGTGTGGCAGAGCGGTTGAATGCACCGGTCTTGTCCCAATCGAGCCCTGCCTGGGAAACCTTGCAGGTGACAGGAGTCAAATTCGGCGAATCCCCTGGTGCAAACCGAGGCAACGCCGAGCCAAGCCAGTGATGCCACTGGAAGGTGTAGAGATCAGACGGTTCCCGCCTAAGGCCTGACGGCTATGGTGAAGGCATGATCCAGCCCACGAACGAGACCGCGTCTCGGCAGCGAAAGCTGAAGTGAGGAAGGAAAACCGGCAACGTCGCAAGACGTTCGTGAGTTCGAATCTCACCGCCTCCGCCACCAACATGTCCACTCGCGTCCGCGTTCTTCCGGACCTTGAAACAAATCAATAACTAAGCATCGCCCGGATTACCGCCGGAGCCTTCGGGCATCCATTGCCAGCCGCCGGGTAACCGTGGTAAAAATCGTGGTAGGAGATTGGCGCCACGAAGGAGTTACCACGGTGCTGACAGACCTGAAGTGCAAGAGCGCGACGAGCGAGGGCCGGAAGCTGCGCAAGCTTGCCGATGGCGGCGGGCTCCAGCTTTGGGTGTATGGCGATGGCCGGAAGTATTGGCGGCTGCGCTATTGGATCGGCGGCAAGGAGAAGTCGCTGTCGTTGGGCGTGTATCCAGAGATCAGCCTCAAGGCCGCCAGGGGGCGACGCGATGCCGAGCGCCAAAGACTTGACGGCGGGCTCGATCCGTCCGCCGAGCGGCGC
Source organism: Rhodocyclaceae bacterium (assembly GCA_049593715.1). Taxonomy (GTDB): domain Bacteria; phylum Pseudomonadota; class Gammaproteobacteria; order Burkholderiales; family Rhodocyclaceae; genus JBAWHH01. The sequence goes on along the minus strand of JBAWHH010000579.1, from coordinate 308 downwards.
CTTCAGAAGCTGCGTATCACTCATAGCGAGCTGAACACTTTCGAGGCCGTGGCGCGTGAGTGGTACGGTAAGCAGCTGCACACCTGGGTGCCGAGGCACGCGAGCGATGTGCTTCGACGGCTTGAGTCCAACATCTTTCCGTCAGTCGGGCTTCGACCCATCGCGGAGATAGAGGCGCCGGAGTTGCTGGCGGCGGTGCGCGGCATTGAGCAGCGGGGCGCCTACGACTTGGCCCATCGCGTGCTGCAGGTGACGGGCCAGATCTTTCGTTACGGGATCGCCACTGGCCGGTGTGCCCGGGACATCGC
>JBAWHH010000578.1:0-1636 GCA_049593715.1 Rhodocyclaceae bacterium | reverse complement strand
CGATTACCGCAGTCAAAAAGAACGGCCAGGTGGCCATTGCCGCCGAATCCCTCACCACGTTCGGAGATACGAAGCTGCCGCGCCACCACAAAGGCGAGCACGAGAAGATTCTCAACATCGCCGATTCCCTCGTCGGCATCTGCGGCAGTTCGGCCCACCATCTGGTGCTGAAAAGCGCCCTGGCCAAGATGGAGGACATCCGGCTGGGCAACCGCACAGAGATTTTCGAGACATTCCGCCAGTTGCATCCCATCCTCAAGGAACACGCTTACCTGAACCCGAAAGAGGATGAAGGCGACCCCTACGAATCCTCCCAGATAGTGGCGCTGATCGCCAACGAGACCGGGATCTACGGCGTCTATACCTACCGCGAAGTGTTCGAGTACGACCGCTTCTGGTCCATCGGCTCGGGGCGCAACTTCGCCCTCGGCGCCATGTTCGCCGCCTACGACAAACATAAGACCGCCGCCGAGATCGCCAACCTGGGGGTGGCCGCGGGCATCGAATTCGATACCGCATCGGGCGGACCCATCGTGTGCCACACCATCAAGCTGAGAAAGGACAACCGATGAGGCTGATTGAAGTAAGCGTTCCCGACATCGGCGACTTCAAGGACGTCCCCGTCATCGATATCCTGGTCAAGCCCGGCGACGTGGTGAAGGCCGAAGACGCGCTGATCACCTTGGAATCGGACAAGGCGACCATGGACGTGCCCTCCCCCGCCGCCGGCACGGTGCGCGAACTGAAGGTCAAGATCGGCGACAAGGTGACCCAGGGCTTAGTCATCCTGACCTTGGAGGGAGCACAGGAGACGGCTGCAGGCGCCGAACCGGCGTCTGCGCCTGCAGCACCGGCCGCCGCGCCAGCGGCAGTTGTCCCCGCCCCGACCGCGGCCGGCGCTTACGCGGGAAGCGCGGATCTGGCCTGCGATTTGCTGGTCCTGGGGGCTGGCCCGGGCGGTTATTCCGCCGCTTTCCGCGGCGCCGACCTGGGCCTGCGCACCGTGCTGGTGGAGCGCTATGCCACCCTCGGCGGCGTCTGCCTCAACGTGGGCTGCATTCCTTCGAAAGCGCTGCTGCACGTCGCAGCGGTAATGGAAGAAACGAAGCAATTGGCCGAACACGGCATCCGTTTCGGTGCCCCCGAAGTCGACCTGGAAGCGCTACGCGGCTGGAAAACCAAGGTGGTCGGCAAGCTGACGTCGGGTCTATCCGGCATGGCCAAGGCGCGCAAGGTCGAGGTGGTGCGCGGCGTAGGGTGCTTCGTCGACGCCAACCATGTTGAGGTGGCCCTGACCGGCGGAATCGGCCAGGCAACCACGGGCGAAAAGAAGGTCATCCGCTTCGACAAGTGCATCATCGCCGCCGGCAGCCAAGCGGTACGCCTGCCTTTCCTGCCGGAGGATCCGCGCATCGTCGATTCCACCGGCGCGCTGGAACTGCCGTTCGTGCCCAAGCGGCTGCTGGTCATTGGCGGCGGCATCATCGGGCTGGAAATGGCCACCGTCTATTCCTCACTTGGGGCGCAGATCGACGTCGTCGAAATGCTGGACGGCCTGATGCAGGGCCCGGACCGCGATCTGGTGAAAGTCTGGGAGAAGAAGAACGCGGGCCGCTTCGGGCGGGTTCTGCTCGGC
>JBAWHH010000577.1:0-2208 GCA_049593715.1 Rhodocyclaceae bacterium | reverse complement strand
AGACGTGCGGCGTTGTACGGCGGGCACCGCCGCACACACGGAAGATCTTGCGGCCCCCGAAACAGATCGCCGCCAGCACGCTCAGCCGCATTTCGGGTAGGCCATGCCACCCACAACGACCTTCGGGGCCCCGATTCGCCGGGAAGAGAACACATGATCGTGCGCGTCAGCCTGCTTAGAGAAAACCAGGGGAAACCCAGACCTTGCGCGTAGCCCCAATGCTCTTGCGAGAGGATTCGCTAACAGAGCGCTACCACAGCCAGAAAGCCATTTCGCGCGTCAAGCCTTCTTTACGCGCTTTCAGCGCGTCGACAGAGGGGTGATCCCAAGTTCCTTATCCATGAGCGGGAGGAACAAAGTCCGGAAGCGATGGGCACAAGAAAGAGAGACCAGTTTTGCCACCGCAAGAACGACAAAGGCCGGGGCCCGAGGACCCCAGCCTAAGCTGAGACTGGTGCAGCGCGAAGTAAATTACTTCGCAGCAGCCGGGGCAGCCGGCGCAGGCGCCGGGGCAGCCTTAGCAGCAGCAGCCTTCTTGCCACCTTGCCAGTAATCTTTTGCCCACGGCACGTTCGAGAAAATCGTCACGTGCACGTAGATTGCGATCACTGCAACGGCGCCCAGGAAAGCGGGCAGACCAACGGAGGGCTTAACGACGAGCCAGACTTTACCTTGGTTCATTATTATCCCTTTCTAATTAGGCGAGCCACGGCGTAAACACATACGCCAGGAAGTGGGCGAACACGGCAATCGCACCAAAGGTACGGGTACCTTCGATAACATGCGCGTGCAGTTCTTCTGCCTGGGCCTCAGTCAGACCCGACGGATATACCTTCGTATCATCAGCCATCGTATTTCTCCATTTCTGCCGTGCTGAACCCGCACGTGGGTAATTCATGGCTCACTCAGCCATGTACTTCTCCCTCCTGGCCAAAGCGTTTTACCGCCAATTGGACTTCAACGGTCAACCTAGGCTTACAAGGGCAGCCGTCAATCTACGCTGACAACACCGCAGTGTCAACCACTCCATACCATTGCGTCGCGCCAAGACGCTTGCCGGGGCCCACGCGCCCGGAACAAGATCGTCCCGCCGAACCAAAGCGGCGGCCACGCAGCCCTCGACACGGCTCATCAGAAACGTGACGGCAACGTTCCCCCAGCCCTGCAAGACCAACGATGGGCAGCGGCCAGAATCTTTGGTCGGACGCCGGCCATTGCGGAATAGCGTTGCAAAATCCGATTTTGGTGGATAATCGCGCCGGCAACCCTATGATCAAAAGGGTTGTGATGCAAGTTTGTCTTCACACGCATGTAGGAGAAACGAGCATGTTTTCTGCTCTATTAATTGGACTAGTCGTCGGAATCATAGTCGGTTGGAATTGGACCCAACCCAAGATGGCCAAGAACGTTCAGGATAAGTTCATGGGCTTCATTGGGTATAAGGGTAAAGCCGAGTCGTAAGCGGCGCGGGCCTGTTACTGCCCGAGGCCCCTTCAAGGGCCGTCGTTGCAAGTGTGTCATTGCCGGCCGCGTGCGGCCGGCAAATTTACTGTGGCGGCCGGAGAAGGCATCATTGCAAGCGGGATGGGCCCGGAAGCCCGAGCTAGCGAACCACCAGACATATCAGCCAGATAAGCGGCGAGTGGGTGAGTCGGCAACGCCGCGGGTTGGGCGCAAATGCAGGCAAATGCAGAGTTGATCCTGCCCCGTGCCATCGTTCCGCCACGCAGCAGTGTTCCGGTCGCGCCGACGTCTAGGCGGCAGGTGTTGCCGAACAACTCTTGACCCAAGTTGCTGCATCGAGCAGCACATCTGGCGGTATCGATCGACAGCTTGACGTTCGGCCCGAAGGACAGATGTTTCTCAAAACCAGTGGGCGCCCTTCGGCCTGACATTGAAGCGGCCCTCGTTCGATGGATTCCCTTCCTTGTTCCGGCAGCGGTTCGCCTCCAGGGCGCTGACTCGGGCAAGTTGAGCGCAAGGCCGGTTCTGCCTGGGCAGAGCAAGAGTCCGAATCCGACTGGGGTAGACGCCGGACAGATCGCAGTTTTTGACGCATTGCTAGAGCAAAGTCGCCGTTTGGCAGACAACCCGGCGGGACGGCTAAACCAGCATTGGCAACTGATTGAAATTCTTACGGCTGAGGCAGACGGATTCTGCTGGAAGGGCCATCTGTGCCGGCGATATCGTGTGACCGCCACTGAAGCC